>NZ_RJNS01000005.1:0-141245 GCF_003943905.1 Streptococcus mitis | reverse complement strand
GGAAGTGTGGTGACACATGTAGCGGACTAATACTAATAGCTCGAGGACTTATCCAAAGTAACTGAGAAAACTTAGCGTATGGTTTTTCTAATTATTTGATAGGTATTCAATTTTGAGTAGGTATTACTCAGAGTTAAGTGACGATAGCCTAGGAGATACACCTGTACCCATGCCGAACACAGCAGTTAAGCCCTAGAACGCCGGAAGTAGTTGGGGGTTGCCCCCTGTGAGATATGGAAGTCGCTTAGCTTTTATCCGCCATAGCTCAGTTGGTAGTAGCGCATGACTGTTAATCATGATGTCGTAGGTTCGAGTCCTACTGGCGGAGTCAGATAAAAAAGAACACCACTGGTGTTCTTTTTTATTATGTGACTATTAGTCCGTCTCGCTCCGTCAGGTGCGAGACAAATAAACCGCCTGCTATGCGGGTGCGCGTCGAAGGTTATACCAAAAAAACTCCAAACGCGATACAATAAAGGTATTCAAGTCAATTGTAAAGCGAAAGGAGAAAAATATGGCACAAAAGGCACATAGTTTATCACACACAAAGTGGATGTGTAAATATCACATTGTGTTCACCCCTAAGTATAGACGAAAAATCATTTATAATTAATATCGAAGTAGTTTGGGAGAAATATTCCATCAAGGATAAGTGTTTCAAGTTTCATGGGTTATTTAAAAGGCAAAAGTGCACTCATGATGTTTGACAAACACGCCAACCTCAAGTACAAGTTTGGCAACCGGCATTTTTGGGCAGAAGGTTACTACGTGAGTACAGTGGGACTTAATGAAGCCACAATTAAGAAATATATTCAAGATTAAAGAAATTATCCAGCGTCTTTAGGCGCTGGCTGGTAATTTGGGCTTATAGCCCTGGTGCAAACCATCCGTTTGACGGGTGGTCATGATTTTATAAATGAAGTAAACTTCTCAAAATTCAAAACTTAATTTTGGCATCTATAATTACCTTTATATTTTATTTTTAGTTAGTTTAGCTTTAAATTCTTCTTTTATAGGATTTGAAGCTTTTTTAGTTCGTTTTTCTGTTAGACTAGTGTTAATAATAAGAAAGGGATTTTTTATATGCTTCAAAAATTTTATGAACGAGCATTTGTCTTTTTGAAACTAGTTGAACAAGAATATGCTTCTTTATGTCAGAGTTCTGCTGAGTGGGAATCACTTCATTTTCGTTTTTTACTTTATTACCTAATAAGATTTAGAATTAAAAGCGATAAAGAGTTTTGTTTATATCATTTTCAGACGGCCTATCGCTTGTATCTAGATAAATTCTTGCTAGAGGGTGCTACTCTAAACTAGTGACGTTAATATATATCATTTATCACGAACAATAATCTGTATTGATTTTATATTTTGTAGAATTTTGTTTAATTTTTAAGGTTTTGAATTTTGTTATTTACAGAAATTCCAAATCTTTTCTACTGTTTCTTCTTGATAAAAAAGTGTTTTTTTCTTATAATAAATTGTAAGATATAATTGCGGGTGAAATTCCTGCCATGTATATGAGAAAGGACGAGCCTAGCGGCTCAGACAAGATTATGACTTCAGTTGTTGTTGTAGGTACCCAATGGGGCGATGAAGGTAAAGGGAAAATTACAGATTTTCTTTCAGCTAATGCAGAGGTGATTGCTCGTTACCAAGGTGGTGATAATGCTGGTCACACCATTGTGATTGATGGCAAGAAATTTAAGTTGCACTTGATTCCATCAGGTATTTTCTTCCCTGAAAAAATTTCAGTTATTGGGAATGGGATGGTTGTGAACCCGAAATCTCTTGTGAAAGAGTTGAGCTATCTTCATGAGGAAGGTGTGACAACTGATAACTTGCGTATTTCTGATCGTGCACATGTCATTTTGCCATATCATATTGAATTAGACCGTTTGCAAGAAGAAGCTAAGGGCGATAATAAAATCGGGACTACTATCAAGGGTATTGGCCCAGCTTATATGGATAAGGCTGCTCGTGTTGGAATTCGTATTGCTGATCTTTTGGATAAGGATATTTTCCGTGAACGCTTGGAACGCAATCTTGCAGAAAAGAATCGTCTGTTTGAAAAATTGTATGACAGTACCCCTATTTCAATTGATGATATTTTTGAAGAGTACTATGAGTATGGCCAACAAATCAAGCAGTATGTGACAGATACGTCCGTTATCTTGAACGATGCGCTTGATAATGGCAAACGTGTGCTTTTTGAAGGTGCGCAAGGTGTTATGTTGGACATTGACCAAGGTACTTATCCATTTGTTACTTCATCAAATCCTGTCGCTGGTGGTGTGACAATCGGTTCTGGGGTTGGTCCAAGTAAGATTGACAAGGTTGTAGGTGTATGTAAAGCCTATACGAGCCGTGTAGGGGACGGACCTTTCCCAACTGAATTGTTTGATGAAGTGGGAGATCGCATTCGTGAAGTAGGTCATGAATACGGTACAACAACTGGCCGTCCACGTCGTGTAGGTTGGTTTGACTCAGTCGTGATGCGCCATAGTCGTCGTGTATCTGGTATTACCAATCTTTCATTGAACTCTATTGATGTTTTGAGTGGTTTGGATACAGTGAAAATCTGTGTGGCCTATGATCTTGATGGACAACGTATCGACTACTATCCAGCTAGTCTTGAACAGTTGAAACGTTGCAAACCTATCTACGAAGAGTTGCCAGGTTGGTCAGAAGACATCACTGGAGTCCGTAATTTGGAAAATCTTCCTGAAAATGCGCGTAACTATGTTCGTCGTGTTAGCGAGTTGGTTGGTGTTCGTATTTCTACTTTTTCAGTAGGTCCTGATCGTGAACAAACTAATATTTTAGAAAGTGTTTGGTCATAGGAAATTTTTAAGATTAGTTTAAGATAGGTCGGGTATACTATAGACAGTTACAAGAAGACCTCCTAACTTGTTGTAACAAATATCCTAAACTTTTCTTTTTCATAATAATCTCCCTATTAAGTCACCCCATTGGGTGACTTTTTTTGTCTTGGGAATCATGATATAATAATAGAATCGACAAGTAGGAAAAGGAAAAATTGATGAGTTATACAGTTGAAGAAAAAGAAAGCTTCATGAGAGAAGCCTTGAAGGAGGCAGAAATTGCCTTAGAGCATGATGAAATTCCTATCGGATGTGTAATTGTCAAGGATGGAGAAATTATTGGTAGGGGGCATAATGCGCGCGAGGAGTTGCAACGGGCGGTTATGCATGCAGAAATCATGGCCATAGAGAATGCGAACGTGAGTGAAGAGAATTGGCGTCTGCTGGATTGTACACTTTTTGTGACTATAGAACCGTGTGTTATGTGTAGTGGGGCTATTGGACTTGCCCGTATTCCAAACGTAGTCTACGGGGCTAAGAATCAGAAATTTGGTGCTGCTGGGAGTTTGTATGATATCTTGACAGATGAGCGTCTCAATCATCGTGTAGAGGTTGAAACGGGAATTTTGGAAGATGAATGTGCAGCTATTATGCAGAATTTTTTTAGAAATAGACGGAAAAAATAATTTTGCTTTTAAAAAGAATAGGAATGTGGTATAATAAATAGTGGAGCAACAGTTCTGCGTGAAGCGGGTCAGGGGAGGAATCCAGCAGCCCTAAGCGAGTGTGAATTGTGTGCTCTTTTTTCGTGCTTTTTTCGAATAAATAAGATAAAATAGCCTAGAATAAATGATAATAGAAAAGAGAAAATATGAAAATTCGTGGTTTTGAATTGGTTTCGAGTTTTACAGATGAAAATTTGTTGCCTAAGCGTGAGACAGCGCATGCAGCAGGTTATGATTTAAAGGTGGCGGAACGCACTGTCATTGCTTCGGGAGAGATTGTCTTGGTTCCAACAGGGGTTAAGGCTTATATGCAACCGACTGAGGTCCTCTATCTCTATGACCGTTCTTCAAATCCTCGTAAGAAGGGCCTAGTCTTGATCAACTCTGTTGGTGTTATTGATGGGGATTATTATGGCAATCCCGGGAATGAGGGACATATTTTTGCGCAGATGAAGAATATCACAGACCAAGAGGTTGTTCTTGAGGTTGGGGAACGTGTGGTTCAGGCTGTCTTTGCACCATTTTTAATTGCAGATGGGGATGAGGCAGACGGAGTTCGTACTGGTGGATTTGGATCAACAGGGCACTAGGATGAAGATTATCTTTGTGCGTCATGGGGAGCCAGATTATCATGAATTAGAGGAACGTTCTTATACAGGTTTTGGGATGGATTTAGCCCCTTTATCTAAGGAAGGACGGCAACAAGCTCAGGAACTTTGCCAAAATCCCTTGCTACAATCAGCTGATTTGCTAGTAACTTCAGCAGTGACAAGGGCTTTAGAAACGGCTTCTTATGTAACTGGTGCTACAGGTCTTCCTTTAAGAGTAGAGCCTTTATTGCATGAATGGCAAGTCTATGAAACCGGGATAGAAAGCTTTGAAAGAGCTAGATGTCTGTTTTTAGAAAACAAGGGGGAGTTGCTTCCTAATAGTCCTATTCAATATGAGACAGCTGAGGAGATGAGAGCTCGCTTTCTCGAATCTATGGCTAAGTATCGAGACTATCAGACTGTGGTAGTTGTCGCTCATCGAATACTCATGCGCCAATTTGTACCAGACGAGAAGATTGATTTTTGCCAAGTGATTGAATGTGAGATAGAAATTTAGAAAGAGGTTTATCATCGCAAAGAAAAAAGCGACATTTGTGTGCCAAAATTGTGAATATAATTCACCTAAGTATCTAGGGCGCTGTCCCAACTGTGGGGCCTGGTCTTCTTTTGTAGAAGAGATTGAGGTTGTCGAGGTCAAGAATGCGCGTGTGTCCTTGACAGGTGAAAAAACCAAGCCTATGAAACTGGCTGAAGTAACTTCTATCAATGTCAATCGAACCAAGACCGAGATGGAGGAATTTAACCGTGTACTTGGAGGCGGAGTGGTGCCAGGGAGTCTCGTCCTCATTGGGGGAGATCCTGGAATCGGGAAATCAACCCTTCTATTACAAGTTTCAACCCAGTTGTCTCAAGTGGGTACGGTTCTCTATGTCAGTGGGGAGGAGTCTGCCCAGCAAATCAAGCTACGAGCAGAGCGCTTGGGAGATATCGATAGCGAGTTTTATCTCTATGCCGAGACCAATATGCAGAGTGTTCGCGCAGAGGTAGAGAGAATCCAGCCAGACTTCCTCATTATCGACTCTATTCAGACCATTATGTCTCCTGAGATTTCAGGGGTACAGGGGTCTGTGTCTCAAGTGCGTGAGGTGACAGCTGAGCTCATGCAGTTGGCCAAGACCAATAATATTGCCATTTTTATCGTAGGCCATGTGACCAAGGAAGGAACCTTGGCGGGTCCGCGTATGTTGGAGCATATGGTAGATACGGTGCTTTACTTTGAAGGGGAGCGCCACCATACCTTTCGTATTTTGAGGGCAGTCAAAAACCGTTTTGGTTCTACTAATGAGATTGGCATCTTTGAGATGCAGTCAGGTGGATTGGTTGAGGTGCTCAATCCTAGTCAAGTTTTCCTAGAAGAGCGTTTGGACGGGGCGACTGGCTCGTCAATCGTGGTAACCATGGAAGGGACGCGTCCGATTTTGGCGGAAGTTCAAGCCTTGGTGACGCCGACCATGTTTGGGAATGCCAAGCGCACAACGACAGGGCTTGATTTCAATCGTGCGAGTTTGATTATGGCTGTTTTGGAAAAACGTGCAGGGCTTCTTTTGCAAAATCAGGATGCCTATCTCAAATCTGCTGGTGGTGTCAAATTAGATGAGCCTGCTATTGATTTAGCCGTTGCAGTGGCTATTGCCTCTAGTTACAAGAACAAGCCAACCAATCCTCAAGAATGCTTTGTAGGAGAGTTAGGCTTGACTGGAGAGATTCGGCGTGTGAATCGTATCGAGCAGCGCATCAATGAAGCTGCTAAACTAGGCTTTACTAAGATTTATGTACCCAAAAATTCCTTGACAGGCATTACTCCACCTAAGGAAATCCAGGTAATCGGAGTGACGACCATTCAGGAAGTTTTGAAAAAGGTCTTTGCATAATCCGTGACAAATCCTCTTAAAAATGATAAGATAGGAGAAATATTTGATTGTCAAATTTTTGAGGAGGGAATCGTGTCGTATTTTGAACAGTTTATGAAAGCAAATCAGGCTTATGTTGCCCTTCATGGGAAATTAAATCTGCCACTTAAGCCAAAAACTAGAGTAGCTATCGTGACCTGCATGGACTCACGGCTACACGTCGCACAAGCTTTAGGTTTGGCACTTGGAGATGCTCATATCTTGCGGAATGCAGGTGGTCGAGTGACAGAAGACATGATTCGTTCACTGGTGATCTCCCAGCAACAAATGGGGACAAGAGAAATCGTGGTGCTTCACCATACAGACTGTGGAGCTCAAACCTTTCAAAATGAAAGTTTTCATGAACATTTGAAAAACGAGCTCGGGGTTGATGTGTCTGATCAAGATTTTTTACCATTTCAGGATGTTGAAGAGAGTGTGAGAGAGGATATGCAGTTGCTTCGAGAATCTCCACTGATTCCTGATGATGTGGTTATTTCAGGTGCTGTCTATGATGTGGATACAGGAAGTATGAGAGAAGTATACTAACTTTGTCTCGAAAAAATCTCATCCTAGCATAAAAACGATTGTTAAAATGTAGGATTTTTAGTTTTAATATAGCTAATATAAAATAATATAAAACAAGGGTATAAATGTTTGCTCTTGTTTTATTTTTGATTGAAAAATAAAGGAAAAAGCGCTACAATGGTAGATGGAAAATGTTGTGACAAAACAAGTGATACATAAATACCGGAGGAAATCATGTCTTTTTCTGATTTAAAGCTGTTTGCCCTTTCTTCAAATAGAGAATTGGCAGAGCGTGTGGCGCAAGAGATTGGGATAGAGTTAGGGAAATCGACTGTTCGTCAATTTTCAGATGGGGAGATTCAGGTCAACATCGAAGAATCAATCCGTGGAAAACACGTCTTTATCCTACAATCAACGAGTTCACCTGTAAATGATAATCTACTTGAAATTTTGATCATGGTAGATGCATTGAAGCGTGCTAGTGCAGAATCTGTCAATGTTGTTATGCCTTACTATGGCTATGCACGTCAGGATAGAAAAGCGCGCGCGCGTGAGCCAATCACTGCAAAACTCGTTGCAAACATGCTAGAAGTTGCTGGGGTAGATCGTTTGTTGACGATTGATTTGCACGCTGCACAGATTCAGGGATTCTTTGATATTCCCGTAGATCACTTGATGGGTGCTCCTTTGATTGCGGATTATTTTGAGCGTCGTGGCATGGTTGGTTCTGACTATGTGGTTGTCAGTCCAGACCATGGTGGGGTGACTCGTGCTCGTAAATTGGCAGAGTTTTTGAAAACTCCGATTGCGATTATTGACAAACGCCGTAGTGTAGACAAGATGAATACCAGTGAAGTGATGAATATTATCGGTAAGGTAGAAGGCAAGACTTGTATCTTGATTGACGATATGATTGATACAGCTGGAACTATTTGCCATGCGGCGGATGCTCTTGCTGAAGCAGGTGCCGTTGAAGTTTACGCAAGTTGTACGCACCCAGTTCTTTCGGGGCCAGCTATGGACAATATCCAAAAATCAGCTATTAAAAAATTGGTTGTTTTGGATACCATCTACCTACCAGAAGAGCGTTTGATTGATAAGATTGAACAGATCTCGATTGCCCACCTCTTAGGAGATGCCATCGTTCGCATCCACGAAAAACGCCCTCTTTCTCCTCTATTTTGTATTGAGAAAAAGATTTAATCCTTCACTTAAAATAGATAGTTCTCCTAGCAGGTTTCTTTTCTTGCTGGGAGATTTTTGTAGTCAAAATCTGCAAACCCTTTCATAATATGCTATACTGATGAAAAAGGAGAATTTCTATGAACCAAGAATTTATCAATCCAAGTGATGGTGTTGTCCGTCAGTATCTGGCGACCAGTAAAACGTTAGCGGTAGTGGGTTTGTCTGACCGTGAAGAAACAACTAGCAATCGAGTGACTAAGGAAATGCAGGCTAGAGGCTATAAAATCATTCCAGTTAATCCCAAGCTTGCAGGTGGGGAAATCTTGGGAGAAAAGGCTTATGCGAGTCTAGCTGAGATTCCTTTTCCTGTGGATATTGTCAATGTATACCGACGTAGCGAGTTTTTACCAGATGTGGCGCGTGATTTTCTCAAGGCTGATGCCAAGATTTTTTGGGCGCAGCTGGGACTTGAAAGTTTAGAAGCGGAAGAAATCTTGCGTGCTGGAGGATGCGACAACATCGTCATGAATCGCTGTATTAAAAGAGAACATACTCGTTTAATTCTTGAACAATAAAAAGGTAGCCATGGGCTACCTTTTGTGTTATAAAGTACCAATCAATGCTTGCATACCTAGACTGGTAAGGATGATGGCAATCCAGCAAAGGGCTCCAAGAAGAATGGACTTGCCACTGGATTTGATCATAGCGATAAGATTGGTTTTGAGACCGATGGCACCCATGGCCATGATAATGAGGAATTTGGATAGTTGTTTGAGAGGGGTGAAGAAGCTGCTAGACACACCAAGAGAGGTAAGAAGGGTCGTTAAGAGAGAAGCTAAGATAAAGTAAAGGATGAAAAGTGGGAAGACTTTTTTTAGTTGGAAATCTTGGCTATTTTTTTGCTGGCGACTTTGCCAGTAGGAGAGAAAGAGAGTGATGGGAATGATGGCTAAGGTGCGCGTCAGTTTAACAATGGTTGCTGACTCAAGGGTATTGGTCTGGTAGAGACTGTCCCAGGAGCTGGCAGTGGCCGTTACAGAGGAAGTATCATTGACCGCAGTTCCTGCAAAGAGGGCGAAGCCTTCACTTGATAAGTGAAGCCAGGTTCCCAAGGTCGGAAAGATGAGTGCCGCTAAGACATTGAAGAAAAAGATAACGGAAATGGCTTGGGCTACTTCTTTTTCCTTGGCGTGAATAACAGGCGCTGTTGCCGCAATGGCAGACCCTCCACATATAGAAGAACCTACTCCAATTAAGGTAGCCAGTTTTGTGTCCAGAGCAAAGAAGTGCTGGAAGAGGTAGGCAACAATCAAGGCTATTGAGATGGTGGACAGGATGACAGGGAGTGAAGATTGTCCGACTGCGAAAACTTGCGAGATATTGAGACCAAAACCGAGCAAAATAACGGCATATTGGAGCAATTTCTTGGAACTAAAGGTCAAGCCAGCATCCAGTTGTTTGTGGGGTGATATAAAAGGGTGAAGGAGCATCCCTATAAAGATAGCAAAGACAGGTGCTCCGATGACAGGAAAGAATCCTCCTAGGTACCAAGACACGATAGAAATGACAAGGCAGGCTAAGATTCCTGCCCCATTTTTTGATAAAAATGACATATAAACCTCCGAAAATAAGCACTTATTATTATAGTCCTGTCGAGAAGAAAAGTAAAATAGAAAGTAAAAAATGCAGGTTTTAGGTGGATTTTGCGGTCAGGGAGCTTTTGTAGTATAATAGAAATACGTTTTGAAAGTAGGAGGTATCTATGGACTTAACCAAGCGCTTTAATAAACAATTAGACAAGATTCAAGTGTCCTTGATTCGTCAGTTTGACCAGGCTATTTCAGAGATTCCTGGGGTCTTGCGTTTGACCTTGGGGGAACCTGATTTTACAACGCCAGATCATGTCAAGAAGGCAGCCAAGCGAGCCATTGACCAGAACCAATCCTACTATACAGGGATGAGTGGTCTACTGACTCTACGTCAGGCAGCTAGTGACTTTGTTAAAGAAAAATACCAACTGGATTATGCTCCTGAAAATGAAATCTTAGTTACAATTGGGGCGACAGAGGCTTTATCTGCTACTTTGACGGCTATTTTGGAAGAGGGAGACAAGGTACTCTTGCCCGCTCCTGCCTATCCAGGATATGAGCCGATTGTCAATCTAGTTGGGGCAGAGATTGTCGAGATTGATACAACTGAAAATGGTTTTATCTTGACTCCTGAAATGTTGGAAAAGGCTATTTTGGAGCAAGGGGACAAGCTCAAAGCAGTCATTCTCAACTATCCAGCCAATCCGACAGGAATTACCTATAGTCGAGAGCAGTTGGAAGCTTTGGCAGACGTTTTACGCAAGTATGAGATTTTCGTTGTCTGTGATGAGGTTTACTCAGAATTGACCTACACAGGCGAAGTCCATGTATCTCTGGGAACTATGTTGAGAGATCAGGCTATTATCATCAATGGCTTATCTAAGTCTCATGCCATGACAGGTTGGCGTTTAGGATTTATCTTTGCTCCTGCAGTTTTCACAGCTCAGTTAATCAAGAGTCACCAATATTTGGTTACTGCCGCCAACACCATGGCTCAACATGCTGCAGTAGAAGCCTTGACCTCTGGTAAAAACGATGCTGAGCCCATGAAGAAGGAATACATCCAGCGTCGAGATTATATTATCGAGAAGATGACTGCTCTTGGTTTTGAAATTATCAAACCAGACGGGGCCTTCTATATCTTTGCTAAAATTCCAGCTGGTTACAATCAAGACTCCTTTGCCTTTCTCAAGGATTTTGCTCAGAAGAAGGCTGTTGCTTTTATCCCTGGTGCTGCCTTTGGGCGTTACGGAGAAGGCTATGTTCGTCTGTCTTATGCAGCCAGCATGGAAACGATCAGAGAGGCTATGAAACGACTTGAGGAGTACATGAGAGAAGCATGATTCAGTCTATCACGAGTCAAGGTCTCGTACTCTACAATCGTAACTTTCGTGAGGATGATAAGCTGGTCAAGATCTTCACCGAGCAGGCTGGCAAGCGCATGTTTTTCGTCAAACACGCGAGTCAGTCTAAATTAGCTCCGGTTATTCAGCCCTTGGTACTAGCTCGTTTTCTCCTGCGAATCAATGATGACGGACTCAGTTACATTGAGGACTATCACGAGGTGATGACCTTTCCCAAGATCAATAGTGACCTCTTTGTCATGGCTTATGCGACCTATGTTGCAGCTCTTGCAGATGTTAGTTTGCAGGATAATCAGCAGGATGCTCCCTTGTTTGCTTTCTTGAGAAAAACTCTGGAGTTGATGGAAGAGGGCTTAGATTATCAAGTTTTGACCAATATTTTTGAAATTCAAATCTTGACCCGATTTGGAATCAGTCTCAATTTTAATGAGTGTGTCTTTTGCCATCGGGTTGGTCAGGCCTTTGACTTTTCTTTTAAATATGGAGCCTGCCTCTGTCCAGATCATTATCATGAGGACGAGAAACGTTGCCATCTGAATCCCAACATCCCTTATCTACTCAATCAATTTCAAGCCATTGATTTTGAGACCTTGGAGACTATTTCGCTCAAGCCTGAAATCAAGCAAGAGTTACGCCAATTTATGGATCAACTCTACGAAGAATACGTAGGGATTCACCTAAAATCAAAGAAATTTATTGATTCCCTACCCGACTGGGGACAATTACTAAAAGAGGAAGACAAATGAAAAAAATCGCAGTAGATGCCATGGGGGGCGATTACGCACCTCAGGCCATCGTTGAGGGGGTCAATCAAGCCCTAGCTGACTTTTCAGATATTGAGATTCAACTTTACGGAGATGAAAGCAAAATCAAGCAATATCTAACAGCGACAGAGCGTGTCAGCATTATCCATACGGATGAGAAAATTAACTCAGACGATGAGCCGACAAAAGCTATCCGTAAGAAGAAAAATGCCAGCATGGTATTAGCAGCCAAGGCAGTCAAGGAGGGAGAAGCAGACGCTGTCCTCTCAGCTGGGAACACAGGTGCCTTGTTGGCTGCAGGATTCTTCATTGTGGGTCGTATCAAGAATATCGATCGTCCAGGACTCATGTCTACCTTGCCGACTATCGATGGCAAAGGGTTTGACATGCTCGATCTCGGTGCCAATGCAGAAAACACAGCCCAGCACCTCCACCAATACGCTGTTCTAGGCTCCTTTTATGCTAAAAATGTTCGTGGGATTTCGAAACCACGTGTTGGTTTGCTCAACAACGGAACAGAAAGCAGCAAGGGAGATCCGCTTCGTAAGGAAACATACGACTTGCTAGTAGCTGATGAAAGTTTGAACTTTGTCGGAAACGTGGAAGCGCGTGATCTGATGAATGGCGTTGCGGATGTTGTCGTAACAGATGGTTTCACGGGAAACGCTGTGCTCAAGTCCATTGAAGGGACAGCCATGGGGATCATGGGCTTGCTCAAAAACGCCATTACAGGTGGTGGCCTTCGAGCGAAGCTAGGTGCTCTTCTCCTTAAGGATAGTTTGAAAGGTTTGAAAAAACAGCTCAACTATTCAGATGTTGGAGGAGCAGTCTTGTTTGGTGTCAAAGCACCTGTTGTTAAGACCCATGGCTCAAGTGATGCCAAGGCTGTGTACAGTACGATTCGTCAGATTCGTACCATGCTAGAAACAGACGTAGTTGCCCAAACTGCGCGTGAATTTTCAGGAGAATAAAAAGATGACAGAAAAAGAAATTTTTGACCGTATTGTAACCATTATCCAAGAGCGACAGGGAGAAGACTTTGTCGTAACAGAGGCCTTGAGTTTGAAAGACGATCTAGATGCAGACTCAGTGGACTTGATGGAGTTCGTCTTGACGCTAGAAGATGAATTTGGTATCGAAATCAGTGATGAGGAAATTGACCAACTTCAAAGTGTGGCAGATGTGGTAGCGATTATTAAAGGTAAGATATAACCAAAATCAACATGCAAGTCATGTTGTTTTTTTGTTTGCAGAAAAAAGAGAAACTTTTAGTAAAAATTACGAATAAAGAGATGAGAAAGAAAAAGGAGGAATGTTTATGTACATGCCAATCTTGTATCCATGGTTAATCAAGTGGTTTTTAAAATAAAAATGAAACAGTTGTTCATTTTCGAATTGTTTTTCGAATAGATAGGTAAGAGGAAAAGGAAGGAGACTACGCGATGTATTTACCAATCTTATTGCCATGGTTTATCAAATGGTATTTAAAATAAATGAAATTTACCTGTTCATTTTAAATCACTTCTCGAATAGATAAGTGATGAGAACAGAAAGGAAAAAGATTTCAGTAATTTATCCAATCTAGTTTTTAAAATGGTTTAAGAGCTAGAAGTCGTAAAGTAAAAAATAGAAATAAAGGAGAAAAAGATGAAAAATTTTGACAAAATGGAACAGAACTTTGTAACTCTTACAGAAGAAGAGTTGATGGATGTGGATGGGGGAGCATGGCCAATTGTAGCTTGGATGATTGCTAATCCTGTGACAGCAGCTAAAATTGCTGGTGGAATTACTGCAGCAGGAATTGCAGGTTATAATTATGTGACGAGTAGATGGTAATAGAAGGAGGAGATGATATGGAAAAATCTATTTTAAAATTTGAAACAATGACTGATACGGACTTGCAGGAAATTCAAGGGGGAGCCTTTCCCCTTCTTATCCCTGTGGCAGTCGGTTTTGTAAAAGGTTTTGTATATACAGGTGGAGCTATTTTAACAACTCGAGCACTCTTGTCAGGTAAATAGGAGTCTACCATGAAAAAATTCTTATTAGGATTTGCTGAGGGGTATTTTATCGTATCGCTCATTATCTATATCGCAACGTATTTGATTTTGAAAAATCCGATCAATACCTTGTTTTACCCAGAAATTTACCCTGTTTTATTTGGGATTTTTTATCTAGGATATAAGGTTAATAAAAAGCAAGTAGAGTGAGAGGTTAAGAATGACTTATTATTCTGCGCTAAAAATGGGTAAGGTAAGATTTAAGAATGCATCACATTGGAGTTTAAAAAAATCGTAATTTAGAATGGTGTTATCTATTCTGACTAGGAATAGATAATACCAGAGGTGGCTTAGAAATAGTAGGGACATTAGAAATTGTAGTAATAAATAGGATGTCGTAAATGTTACTATCAATGATTTATTTGTTCCAAGCTTGCCCAGGGTGACAGTAAAAAGTCAATTTCCTTTTATACTATATTTTTAGTAGGTAGGACACTTGTTCTGCCTATTTTCTTTGACTAAAAGTGCTGTTCAGGCGTGGATATTGTTTTTTCAGAAATAATTCCCTTATTTCTTCTTTGTTTGGTTAAAATAATCTTACAAAGTTTTTTTAAGAGATTATTAGAAAAAGGAGATGGATATGAAATTTGGAAAAAGACACTATCGTCCCCAGGTGGATCAGATGGATTGTGGCGTGGCTTCCTTGGCTATGGTCTTTGGCTACTACGGTAGTTATTACTCCTTGGCTCATCTACGAGAGTTGGCCAAGACGACCATGGATGGGACGACCGCTTTGGGTCTTGTAAAGGTAGCAGAGGAACTTAGTTTTGAAACACGGGCTATCAAGGCGGATATGACGCTCTTTGACTTGCCAGATTTGACCTTTCCTTTTGTGGCCCATGTGCTCAAGGAAGGGAAATTGCTCCACTACTATGTGGTGACAGGTCAGGATAAGAAGACCATCCATATCGCTGATCCAGATCCTGGTGTCAAGCTGACCAAGATTTCCCATGAGCGATTTGCGCAAGAGTGGACAGGGGTCAGTCTCTTTATGGCGCCATCTCCAGACTATAAACCTCATAAGGAGAAAAAACAGGGGCTCCTATCCTTCTTGCCCATCTTATTCAAACAGCGTGGCTTAATTACCAATATCGTCCTAGCGACACTCTTGGTAACCTTGATCAATATCGTGGGTTCCTACTATCTTCAGTCCATCATTGATAGTTACGTACCAGACCAGATGCGCTCAACGCTGGGCATCATCTCTATTGGGCTGGTCATCGTCTATATTCTCCAGCAGATCTTGTCCTACGCGCAGGAATACCTCCTACTAATCCTTGGGCAACGCTTGTCGATTGACGTGATTTTGTCTTATATCAAGCATGTTTTTCACCTGCCGATGTCCTTTTTCGCGACACGCAGGACAGGAGAAATCGTGTCTCGTTTTACAGATGCCAATAGTATCATCGATGCGCTGGCGTCGACCATTCTATCGATCTTTTTGGATGTGTCGACGATTTTGATTATTTCGCTTGTCTTGTTTTCACAAAATATGACACTCTTTTTCATTAGTCTACTTGCGCTTCCCATCTATACAGTGATTATCTTTGTCTTTATGAAACCTTTTGAAAAGATGAATCGGGATACCATGGAAGCCAATGCGGTTCTGTCTTCTTCTATCATCGAGGACATCAACGGTATTGAGACCATTAAGTCTTTGACCAGTGAAAGTTCACGCTATCAAAAGATTGACAAGGAATTTGTGGCTTATCTGAAAAAATCTTTTACCTATAGTCGGGCAGAAAGCCAGCAAAAGGCTCTGAAAAAACTTGCCCAGCTCCTGCTCAATATTGCTGTTCTCTGGATGGGAGCTATTCTCGTCATGGATGGGAAAATGAGTTTGGGCCAGCTGATCACTTATAATACCCTGCTTGTTTACTTTACCAATCCTTTGGAAAATATCATCAACCTGCAAACCAAACTTCAGACAGCGCAGGTTGCCAATAATCGCTTAAATGAGGTTTATCTAGTAGCTTCGGAGTTTGAGGAGAAGAAAACGGTCGAAGATTTGGGTATGATGAAAGGAGATATGACTTTCAATCAGGTTCACTACAAGTATGGCTACGGTCGAGATGTTTTGTCGGATATCAATTTGACCATTCCGCAAGGTTCTAAAGTGGCTTTTGTGGGGATTTCAGGGTCAGGCAAAACGACCTTGGCCAAGATGATGGTTAATTTTTACGACCCAAGTCAGGGAGAGATTAGTCTGGGTGGTGTCAATCTCAACCAGATTGACAAAAAGGCTTTGCGCCAGTACATTAACTATCTGCCTCAACAGCCCTATGTCTTTAACGGGACGATTATGGAGAATCTTCTCCTTGGAGCCAAGGAGGGGACGACTCAAGAGGATATCTTACGGGCGGTCGAATTGGCAGAGATTCGGGAGGACATTGAGCGTATGCCCCTGAATTACCAGACGGAATTGACTTCGGATGGGGCAGGTATTTCAGGTGGGCAACGGCAGCGAATCGCTCTGGCGCGTGCTCTCTTGACGGATGCACCTGTCTTGATATTGGATGAGGCGACCAGCAGTCTGGATATCTTGACAGAGAAGCGAATTGTTGATAATCTCATGGCTTTAGACAAGACCTTGATTTTCATTGTCCACCGCTTGACCATTGCTGAGCGGACAGAAAAGGTTGTTGTTTTGGATCAGGGCAAGATTATCGAAGAAGGAAACCATGTAGACTTGCTTGCTCGAGGTGGATTTTACGCCCATTTGGTAAATAGCTAGAAAGAGGAGAAGATGCAACCAGAATTTTTAGAAAGTGCGGAGTTTTACCATCGTCGTTACCATAATTTTTCCAGTCGGGTGATTGTACCCATGTTTCTTCTGCTCGTGTTTTTACTTGGCTTTGCAGTTTTTGCAGAGAAGGAGATTAGTTTGTCTACCAGAGCGACTGTCGAACCTAGTCGGATCATTGCCAATATCCAATCGACTAGCAATCAACGCATTGTGGCCAATTATCTGGAAGAAAACAAGTTGGTCAAGCAAGGAGATCTGCTCGTTCAGTACCAGCAAGGGGCGGAGGCTGTTCAAGCTGAAGCATATGCCAATCAGTTGGAGATGTTAAAGGATCAAAAAAAGCAGTTGGGTTATTTGCAATCCAGTTTGAAAGAGGGGAGTGATCAATTTCCAGAGGCAGATAAGTTTGGTTATCAGGAGATGTTTCGAGACTATCTCAGCCAAGCGAATAGTCTGAGGAGTAATGTTTCTCAGCAAAATGCCAGCATCTCCTCACAGAATGCGGCAGCAAGTCAGAGTCAGGCCGAGATTGGCAATCTTATCAGCCAAACAGAGGATAAAATCCGAGACTACAAAACAGCTAAGTCGGCTATTGAAACAGGGGCTCAATTAGATCGTCAGAATCCAGTCTACTCTTTTTATCAGACCTATAAAAACCAAGCTGGAGAAGATCCGCAAGCTAAATCGCAAGTTATTGCACAGGTGGATGCCCAAATTAGCCAGCTAGAGTCTAGTTTAGCTACTTATCGTGTGCAGTATGCGGGATCTGGAGCTCAACAAGCCTATGCAACGGGACTGGCTAGTCAGCTGGAATCGCTCAAGTCCCAGCACTTAGTCAAAGTTGGCCAGGAATTAACCCTTCTAGATCAGAAAATTTTAGAAGCAGAATCGGGTAAGAAAGTCCAGGGAGGTCTCCTAGATAAGGGGAAAATCACAGCAAGCGAGGATGGGGTGCTTCACCTTAATCCTGAGACCAGTGATTCTACCATGGTCGCAGAAGGAACCCTGCTAGCCCAACTGTATCCGGCCTTGGAAAGAGAAGGCAAAACCAAACTCACAGCTTATCTCAGTTCGAAAGATGTTGCAAGGCTCAAAGTAGGTGATTCTGTTCGCTTTACTACAAGCAAGGATGCCAACAAAGAACTTATTCTTGTTTCTGCGATTACGAATATTGATGCGACAGCTACCAAGACTGAAAAGGGAAATTTCTTTAAAATAGAGGCGGAGACAAGTCTGGCTCCTGAACAAGCAGAAGAGCTTCGCTACGGTTCAGAAGGACGTTTGACACTAATCACAGGAAAGAAAAGTTATCTGCGATACTACTTAGATCAATTTTTGAACAGAGAATAATGTTTGTTTTTAACGCGATTTTATACTTTTAAAACTGTAAAATGTTTTGATTTTACAGTTTTTCTTAATGTTAAAAAGAGGTATCTTCGCCGTCGTTCGCAAATTCTTGCTATTTTCGTTATTTTGTAGTAGAATGAAGTAAAGAAATACGAAAGGCGAACTTTAAAATGTCAAAACAACTGATCTATTCGGGAAAAGCCAAGGATATCTATACAACTGAGGATGAAAATCTCATTATTTCAACTTACAAGGATCAGGCAACTGCCTTCAACGGTGTCAAGAAGGAGCAGATTGCAGGCAAGGGAGTCTTGAATAATCAGATTTCATCTTTTATTTTTGAAAAGTTAAATGCTGCTGGTGTGGCGACTCACTTTGTGGAGAAACTTTCGGATACGGAACAACTCAATAAAAAGGTTGAGATTATTCCTCTAGAAGTTGTGCTCCGCAACTACACGGCTGGATCCTTTTCAAAACGTTTTGGCGTTGATGAGGGCATCGCATTTGAGACTCCGATTGTCGAATTTTACTATAAAAATGATGATTTGGATGATCCGTTTATCAATGATGAGCATGTGAAATTCCTAAAGATTGCAGATGACCAGCAGATTGCTTACTTGAAAGAAGAAACCCGTCGTATCAATGAACTTTTGAAAGTTTGGTTTGCTGAGATTGGTCTCAAATTGATTGACTTTAAGCTAGAGTTCGGTTTTGACAAGGATGGTAAGATCATCTTGGCAGACGAATTTTCACCAGATAATTGCCGCTTGTGGGACGCAGATGGCAACCACATGGACAAGGATGTTTTCCGTAGGGGATTGGGAGAACTGACCGATGTTTACGAGGTTGTCTGGGAAAAGTTGCAGGAATTGAAATAATCTGTTTGCAAGAGCTGAAATAAAGGAATAAGAATTGATGAATAAACGTATTTTTGTTGAGAAAAAGGCTGATTTTCAGGTCAAGTCAGAGAGTTTGGTAAGAGAACTCCAACACAACTTGGGGCTTTCAACTTTGAAAAGTATTCGCATTGTGCAGGTTTATGATGTCTTTGATTTGGCAGAGGACTTGTTTGCATCTGCAGAGAAGCACATCTTCTCTGAGCAGGTAACAGACCATGTCTTGGATGAATTAGCCGTGCAAGCGGATCTTGCTAACTATGCTTTCTTTGCCATTGAAAGCCTTCCGGGGCAGTTTGACCAACGTGCAGCTTCTTCACAGGAAGCCTTGCTTTTACTGGGAAGTTCAAGTGATGTGACGGTCAACACAGCTCAACTTTACTTGGTTAATAAAGATATTGATGCGACTGAGTTAGAAGCAGTCAAGAACTACCTGCTCAATCCAGTTGATTCTCGTTTCAAGGACATCACGACAGGGATTGCCAAGCAGGAATTTTCTGAGTCAGACAAGACTATTCCCAAATTGACTTTCTTTGAAAACTATATGGCAGACGACTTTGCTCGCTACAAGGCCGAACAAGGAATGGCCATGGAAGTGGACGATTTGCTCTTTATCCAAGACTACTTCAAGTCAATCGGGCGCGTGCCGACGGAAACAGAGCTCAAGGTTTTGGACACTTATTGGTCTGACCACTGCCGTCACACGACTTTTGAGACCGAGTTGAAACACATTGATTTCTCAGCTTCTAAATTCCAAAAGCAATTGCAAGCGACTTATGACAAGTATATTGCCATGCGTGAGGAACTAGGTCGGTCTGAAAAGCCACAAACCTTGATGGATATGGCGACTATTTTTGGTCGTTATGAGCGTGCTAATGGTCGTTTGGACGATATGGAAGTGTCTGACGAAATCAATGCATGCTCGGTTGAAATCGAAGTGGACGTTGATGGTGTCAAGGAACCTTGGCTTCTTATGTTCAAAAACGAAACCCACAACCACCCAACGGAAATTGAGCCATTTGGTGGCGCGGCTACTTGTATTGGTGGCGCCATTCGTGACCCGTTGTCAGGCCGATCTTACGTTTACCAAGCCATGCGTATCTCTGGTGCGGGTGATATTACGGCTCCGATTTCGGAAACGCGTGCTGGTAAATTGCCACAACAAGTCATTTCGAAAACAGCGGCTCATGGTTATTCTTCGTATGGTAACCAAATTGGTCTGGCAACGACTTACGTTCGTGAATACTTCCACCCAGGCTTTGTAGCTAAACGTATGGAGCTTGGTGCCGTTGTCGGTGCTGCTCCAAAGGGCAATGTAGTCCGTGAAAAACCGGAAGCGGGCGATGTGATTATCCTCCTTGGAGGCAAGACCGGCCGTGATGGTGTTGGTGGTGCGACAGGGTCTTCTAAGGTTCAAACAGTTGAGTCTGTAGAGACTGCTGGTGCTGAGGTTCAAAAAGGGAATGCCATCGAAGAACGCAAGATTCAACGTCTTTTCCGTAATGGAGATGTCACTCGTCTCATCAAGAAGTCCAATGACTTTGGTGCTGGTGGTGTCTGTGTGGCTATCGGTGAATTGGCAGACGGTCTTGAAATTGACCTCAACAAGGTTCCTCTTAAATACCAAGGCTTGAACGGTACAGAAATTGCCATTTCTGAATCACAAGAGCGGATGGCAGTTGTGGTGCGTCCTGAAGACGTAGATGCTTTCGTTGCGGAATGTAACAAAGAAAATATTGACGCTGTTGTTGTGGCAAAAGTGACTGAAAAACCAAATCTTGTCATGCACTGGAATAGCGAAATCATTGTCGACTTGGAACGTCGTTTCCTGGATACAAACGGCGTGCGCGTAGTCGTTGATGCAAAGGTGGTAGACAAGGATGTCAAGCTTCCAGAAGATCGAACAACAAGCACTAACACACTTGAAGCTGATACCCTTGCGGTTCTATCTGATCTCAACCATGCGAGTCAAAAAGGCTTACAAACTATCTTTGACTGTTCGGTCGGTCGTTCCACTGTCAACCACCCACTTGGTGGTCGCTACCAACTCACTCCAACTGAGGCATCTGTGCAAAAATTGCCAGTTCAACACGGTGTAACTCATACTGCGTCAGTCATGGCTCAAGGATTTAACCCTTATGTAGCAGAATGGTCTCCATATCACGGTGCTGCCTATGCAGTAGTCGAAGCGACTGCTCGTTTGGTGGCTGTTGGTGCCAACTGGCCTAAGGCTCGCTTCTCTTACCAAGAGTACTTTGAGCGCATGGACAAACAAGCTGAGCGCTTTGGTCAGCCAGTAGCAGCTCTCCTAGGCTCTATCGAAGCACAAATCCAACTTGGCTTGCCATCTATCGGTGGGAAGGACTCTATGTCTGGTACCTTTGAGGAATTAACCGTACCACCAACCTTGGTTGCCTTTGGGGTGACGACGGCGGATAGCCGTAAGGTGCTTTCTCCTGAGTTCAAATCTGCTGGTGAAAACATCTACTACATCCCAGGTCAAGCTCTAGCACAAGAAATTGACTTTGATCTTATCAAGTCTAATTTTGCTCAATTTGAAGCTATCCAAGCTGGACACAAAGTAACATCTGCATCAGCTGTTAAATACGGAGGTGTCCTTGAAAGCTTGGTCCTTGCTACTTTTGGGAACCATATTGGTGCAGAGGTGACCTTGCCTGAACTTGAAAGTTCTTTAACAGCTCAATTGGGCGGATTTGTCTTCACATCTCCTGAAGAGATTGCTGGAGTAGAGAAAATCGGTCAAACAAGCGCAGACTTTACACTCCTTGTCAACGGTGTGAAGTTAGATGGACAGAAACTTGACAGCGTCTTCCAAGGAAAACTAGAAGAAGTTTACCCTACTGAATTTGCACAAGCCAAAGAATTGGCTGAAGTTCCAGCTGCCGCTTCTGACGCAGTCATCAAAGCCAAGGAAACTATTGAAAAACCTGTGGTTTACATCCCAGTCTTCCCAGGAACCAACTCAGAATATGATTCAGCAAAAGCTTTTGAAAAAGAAGGTGCAGAAGTTAACTTGGTGCCATTTGTGACCTTGAATGAAGAAGCTATTGTCAAGTCAGTTGAAACCATGGTTGACAATATCGGCAAGGCAAACATTCTCTTCTTTGCAGGTGGATTCTCAGCTGCGGATGAGCCGGATGGATCAGCTAAATTTATTGTCAATATCCTGCTCAATGAAAAAGTGCGTGCAGCCATTGATAGCTTTATCGCTCGTGGTGGCTTGATTATCGGTATTTGTAATGGATTCCAGGCCTTGGTCAAATCGGGTCTTCTTCCATACGGGAACTTTGAGGATGCTAACAGTACTAGTCCAACCCTCTTCTACAATGATGCCAACCAGCACGTGGCCAAGATGGTGGAAACTCGGATTGCCAATACCAATTCGCCATGGTTGGCTGGTGTGCAAGTGGGCGATATCCATGCCATTCCTGTATCGCACGGCGAAGGGAAGTTTGTCGTGACGGCTGAGGAATTTGCAGAGCTCCGTGACAATGGTCAAATCTTTAGCCAATACGTTGACTTTGAAGGCAAACCAAGTATGGACTCTAAGTACAATCCAAATGGTTCTGTAAATGCCATCGAAGGAATCACTAGCAAGAACGGTCAAATTATCGGTAAAATGGGACACTCAGAACGTTATGAAGACGGTCTTTTCCAAAATATCCCAGGAAATAAAGACCAGCATCTGTTTGCGTCGGCGGTTAAATACTTTACTGGAAAATAAGATTTGCAGATTTTCTAATAGATAGTATCCGTAATGTAAAAGTCATGTAGATCTAGTTCGTGTTGATTGCAAAGCTTTATTTTGCGAGTGAAACGAGCTTCTACTGTATCATTCTGCTCTACTAAAGGAATGATACATAAATAAAAATTAGGTATAAAAAATGACATACGAAGTAAAATCTCTTAATGAAGAATGTGGTGTTTTTGGTATATGGGGCCATCCAGATGCTGCTAAATTGACCTATTTTGGTCTCCATAGTCTTCAGCACCGTGGTCAGGAGGGGGCAGGAATCCTCTCCAATGATCAAGGACAATTGAAGCGTCATCGTGATATGGGGCTTTTATCAGAAGTGTTCAGAAATCCAGCTAATTTGGATAAACTAACTGGAACGAGCGCGATTGGGCATGTGCGTTATGCGACTGCTGGCGAAGCTTCTGTGGATAACATTCAGCCCTTCCTCTTTCGCTTTCATGATATGCAGTTTGGACTGGCTCACAATGGGAACCTGACCAATGCAGAATCTCTTAAGAAAGAATTGGAACAAAGAGGTGCTATTTTCAGCTCAACCTCTGATTCAGAAATCTTAGCCCACCTCATTCGTCGGAGTCACAATCCGAACTTGATGGGTAAAATCAAGGAAGCACTCAGTCTCGTCAAAGGTGGCTTTGCTTATATCCTGCTGTTTGAGGACAAGTTGATTGCGGCGCTTGACCCTAATGGATTCCGTCCACTTTCGATTGGGAAAATGAGCAACGGAGCGGTAGTGGTTTCTTCCGAAACCTGTGCTTTTGAAGTTATTGGTGCTGAGTGGATTCGAGATTTGAAGCCTGGAGAGATTGTGATCATTGATGATAAGGGCATCCAGTATGATAGCTATACAGATGATACCCAGCTTGCGATCTGTTCTATGGAGTATATCTACTTTGCCCGTCCTGACTCCAATATCCATGGTGTCAATGTCCATACAGCTCGCAAACGTATGGGGGCTCAATTGGCGCGTGAATTTAAGCACGAAGCGGATATCGTGGTTGGTGTGCCCAATTCCTCACTCAGCGCAGCTATGGGATTTGCGGAGGAGTCTGGTCTGCCAAATGAAATGGGTCTCATCAAGAACCAATACACGCAACGCACCTTTATCCAACCGACTCAAGAATTGCGGGAGCAAGGAGTCCGGATGAAGCTATCTGCTGTTTCGGGCGTTGTCAAAGGCAAACGTGTCGTCATGATTGATGATTCCATTGTTCGTGGGACAACCTCTCGTCGCATCGTTCAGCTCTTGAAAGAAGCAGGTGCGTCTGAGGTTCACGTTGCTATTGGAAGTCCTGCGCTAGCTTATCCATGTTTCTACGGGATTGATATCCAGACGCGTCAGGAGCTGATTGCGGCTAATCATACGGTCGAAGAAACCTGCCAAATCATTGGTGCGGATAGCCTGACCTATCTTTCTGTTGAAGGTTTGATTGATTCGATTGGTATTGAAACAGATGCGCCGAACGGTGGTCTCTGTGTCGCTTACTTTGACGGCGACTACCCAACTCCTCTCTACGACTATGAGGAAGAATATCGTAGAAGTTTGGAAGAAAAGACCAGTTTTTACAAATAAGCTATTCTTCATAAAAGAAAAGGAATAAACAAATGACAAATAAAAATGCTTATGCGCAATCCGGTGTGGATGTTGAAGCGGGTTATGAAGTTGTTGAACGAATCAAAAAGCACGTGGCTCGTACGGAGCGTGCAGGTGTCATGGGAGCTCTGGGTGGCTTTGGTGGCATGTTTGACCTTTCAAAAACAGGTGTCAAAGAGCCTGTCTTGATTTCGGGAACTGACGGCGTCGGCACTAAGCTCATGCTGGCTATCAAGTACGACAAGCATGACACGATTGGGCAGGACTGTGTAGCCATGTGTGTCAATGATATCATCGCTGCAGGTGCGGAGCCTCTCTATTTCCTCGACTATGTGGCGACAGGGAAGAATGAACCAGCTAAACTAGAACAAGTGGTTGCTGGTGTGGCAGAAGGCTGTGTGCAGGCTGGTGCAGCTCTCATCGGTGGAGAAACGGCTGAAATGCCTGGTATGTATGGCGCAGATGATTATGACTTGGCTGGTTTTGCGGTCGGCGTGGCTGAAAAATCTCAAATCATTGACGGTTCAAAAGTGGCAGAAGGTGATGTTCTTCTCGGACTTGCTTCAAGTGGGATTCACTCAAATGGTTACTCACTCGTGCGTCGTGTTTTTGCGGACTACACAGGTGAGGAAGTCTTGCCAGAATTGGAAGGCAAGAAACTCAAGGAAGTTCTTCTTGAGCCGACTCGTATCTATGTCAAGGCTGTCTTACCACTCATCAAGGAAGAGTTGGTCAACGGTATTGCCCACATCACAGGTGGTGGATTTATCGAGAATGTCCCTCGTATGTTTGCGGCTGACCTAGCTGCGGAAATTGAAGAAGACAAGGTTCCAGTCCTTCCTATTTTCAAAGCTCTTGAAAAATACGGTGAAATCAAGCATGAAGAAATGTTTGAAATCTTCAATATGGGTGTGGGACTCATGTTGGCAGTTAGCCCTGAAAATGTAGGTCGCATCAAGGAATTGCTGGATGAACCAGTCTATGAGATTGGTCGCATCGTCAAGAAAGAAAACGAAAGTGTCATCATCAAATGAAAAAAATAGCGGTTTTTGCCTCTGGTAACGGCTCAAATTTTCAGGTGATTGCTGAAGAATTTCCGGTGGAGTTTGTCTTTTCAGACCATCGTGACGCCTATGTGCTCGAACGTGCAGACAAGCTCGGCGTCCTGTCCTATGCTTTTGAACTCAAGGAGTTTGAGAACAAGGCGGACTACGAAGCAGCTCTTGTCGAGCTCTTGGAAGAACACCAGATTGACTTGGTTTGTTTAGCAGGCTATATGAAAATCGTTGGGCCAACTTTATTGTCAGCTTATGAGGGCCGAATTATCAACATTCATCCAGCCTACCTGCCAGAATTTCCAGGAGCTCATGGGATTGAGGACGCTTGGAATGCTGGAGTTACTGAGAGCGGCGTGACCATTCACTGGGTGGACTCAGGTGTGGATACAGGCAAGGTCATCAAACAGGTTCGTGTACCACGCCTTGAAGGGGATACCGTGGATACTTTCGAGACTCGCATCCACGAAACAGAGTACAAACTTTATCCAGAAGTCTTGGATAGTTTGGGAGCGGAGAGGAAATTATGAAAAAACCACAAGCTAAAGGATATTTATTAGAAATTGTACTGGCTAAGTTATTAAAAGTTAACGGATATGATTTAGTAACGAGTACCGATAATGAGATTGTAGATTTACCTAGGAATGGCCTAAATATCAAGGGGAGAGGTGGTTACCATCAATTTGATTCGTTAGGAACGTTTCGTATTACACCACCATTTGTATATCCTATACGTTTATTTTTAGAGGCTAAATTTTATACCAGTAATAAGGTAGGTATAGATAGAGTTAGAATGGGAATAGGTATTCTACAAGACGTAAATACTAATTATTCTACAGTTGAGATGACTAGTCAAGAGTTAAAGTTGCCTAAATATCATTATAATTATGCTCTTTTTTCGACATCGGGATTTACAGATGATGCTCAAAGATTGGCTATAGCTCATAAGATTTATTTAATGGATTTATCATCTGGCTATTATAGCTGGATCAGGGATTTTATAAATCAAATTGTAGATAGATTGTTTTCCATTCACAATATTCGCAATGATATTAGTAGCGATATTTTTAATAACTTTAAAGAGGATTTTTCTAGGTGGATTAATAGTTTAAGTTATGATCAACTAAATAGCTGGTTTGATTTTGACAGTCGCCAACCAATTGTGCATGAATTTGTAGATAAATTGCAAAATGTTGGAAGTATTTATATAGCGAGCACAAAGAGTTCACAAATTATAGCGCTTATACCTAATGACGATGAAAAATTTCGTAAGTCGCTACGTAGAAACCCGCATCAAGAAGTAACAATCACTTGGAATGAAACTGAGAGAAATGTATGGATAATTAATCCCGCTGAATATGATAATGATACAAACTATGAACTTACATTTCAATTACCATTTGTTATTCGAGAGTATATTTTCAATAACTCAGTAAATCAGTATAAGAGTGCTTATGATGAAAAAGGAAGAAGTTTTGGGATGCTATCATTTATCGCTTATCTTGATGGAATAAATCCTACTTTGTGTACACTAAAATTTAATGAAGAAGAAACGAAACGCAGGGTAGATCGCTATAATCTACAGTTTAGAAATGAAAGAGCAACTAGAGACCTGGTAGATCGCTATAATCCACAGTTTAGATTGGAGAATAATAATGACTAAACGAGCACTTATTTCAGTCTCAGATAAAGCGGGCATCGTTGAATTTGCCCAAGAACTCAAAAAACTTGGTTGGGATATCATCTCAACTGGTGGTACTAAAGTTGCCCTTGACAATGCTGGGGTGGATACTATCGCCATCGACGATGTGACTGGTTTCCCAGAAATGATGGACGGTCGTGTCAAGACCCTTCACCCAAATATCCATGGTGGTCTCCTCGCTCGTCGTGATCTCGATAGTCACCTAGAGGCTGCTAAGGACAACAAAATTGAGTTGATCGACCTTGTCGTAGTCAACCTTTACCCATTCAAGGAAACCATCCTCAAACCAGACGTGACATACGCGGATGCGGTTGAAAACATCGATATCGGTGGGCCGTCTATGCTTCGTTCAGCAGCTAAAAACCATGCCAGCGTGACGGTTGTGGTAGACCCTGCTGACTATGCAGTGGTTTTGGACGAATTGGCAGCAAATGGTGAAACTACTTATGAAACTCGTCAACGTTTGGCGGCTAAGGTTTTCCGCCACACAGCAGCTTATGATGCTTTGATTGCGGCATATTTCACTGCTCAAGTGGGTGAAAGCAAACCTGAAAAACTCACTTTGACCTATGACCTCAAGCAACCCATGCGTTACGGTGAAAACCCTCAGCAGGATGCAGACTTCTACCAAAAAGCTCTTCCTACGGAATACTCCATTGCATCCGCTAAACAGCTAAACGGGAAAGAATTGTCCTTTAACAATATCCGTGATGCGGATGCAGCTATCCGTATCATCCGTGATTTCAAAGACCGTCCAACTGTTGTGGCTCTCAAACACATGAACCCATGTGGAATCGGTCAGGCTGACAACATTGAAACAGCTTGGGACTACGCTTATGAATCTGACCCGGTGTCTATCTTTGGTGGAATTGTCGTCCTTAACCGTGAGGTGGATGCTGCGACTGCTGAGAAGATGCACGGTGTATTCCTCGAGATCATCATCGCACCGAGCTATACGGATGAAGCGCTAGCTATTTTGACCAATAAAAAGAAAAACTTGCGCATCCTTGCCTTGCCATTTGATGCTCAAGATGCTAGTGAGGTAGAGGCAGAATACACAGGCGTGGTTGGTGGACTTCTTGTGCAAAATCAAGACGTGGTCAAGGAAAGCCCAGCTGACTGGCAAGTGGTGACCAAGCGCCAGCCAACCGAGACAGAAGCGACTGCTCTTGAGTTCGCTTGGAAAGCTATCAAGTACGTCAAATCAAACGGGATCATCGTGACCAACGACCACATGACACTTGGCGTTGGGCCAGGTCAAACCAACCGAGTGGCTTCTGTTCGCATTGCCATTGACCAAGCTAAAGACCGCCTTGACGGCGCTGTGCTTGCTTCCGACGCCTTCTTCCCATTTGCGGATAACGTGGAAGAAATCGCTAAAGCAGGTATCAAAGCCATCATCCAACCAGGTGGCTCAGTTCGTGACCAAGAGTCTATCGAAGCTGCTGACAAATACGGTTTGACTATGGTCTTCACAGGTGTGAGACATTTTAGACATTAAAAAACGAAAGGGAAGAAAACAGTTTCTTTCCTTTTTTGGCTTAAAATGCTAAGTGAAACAAGATTAAAACGAACGTTTGTGGTATAATGTTAGTAAATAATTCGCAAAAGAGGTTGATAGATGAAGCTGTTAGTTGTCGGTTCGGGTGGTCGTGAACATGCGATTGCTAAGAAGTTACTTGAGTCAAAAGACGTTGAAAAAGTTTTTGTAGCTCCTGGAAATGACGGAATGACTCTGGATGGTCTAGAATTGGTAAATATCTCTATTTCCGAACATTCTAAACTGATTGAGTTTGCAAAAGCCAACGATATTGCTTGGACCTTCATCGGTCCAGATGATGCCCTTGCTGCTGGTATCGTGGATGATTTTAACAAAGCTGGGCTCAAGGCTTTTGGTCCGACTAGGGCTGCAGCGGAGCTGGAGTGGTCCAAGGATTTTGCTAAGGAAATCATGGTCAAATATGACGTTCCAACAGCAGCCTATGGCACATTTTCAGATTTCGAGGAGGCCAAGGCTTATATCGAGGAGAAAGGCGCTCCTATCGTTGTCAAGGCGGATGGATTGGCGCTCGGGAAAGGTGTCGTCGTTGCGGAGACGGTTGAGCAAGCGGTCGAAGCCGCTCACGAGATGCTTTTGGACAATAAGTTCGGTGACTCGGGGGCGCGAGTGGTCATCGAGGAATTCCTTGACGGAGAAGAGTTCTCTCTCTTTGCCTTTGTCAATGGGGACAAGTTCTACATCATGCCAACGGCTCAGGACCACAAACGTGCTTACGATGGCGACAAGGGACCTAACACTGGTGGGATGGGTGCCTATGCACCAGTTCCTCACTTGCCACAGAGCGTGGTTGACACAGCGGTTGACACCATTGTCAAGCCAGTCCTTGAAGGGATGATCAAAGAAGGTCGTCCGTATCTTGGTGTCCTTTACGCGGGTCTTATCTTGACAGTTGATGGACCTAAGGTTATCGAGTTCAATGCTCGTTTTGGAGATCCCGAAACTCAGATTATCCTGCCTCGTTTGACATCTGACTTTGCACAAAATGTTACGGATATCCTCGATGGGAAGGAGCCAAACATCACATGGACAGATAAGGGTGTGACTCTGGGTGTGGTTGTCGCATCCAAGGGCTATCCATTGGATTATGAAAAAGGTGTTGAGTTGCCAGCCAAGACAGAAGGCGACATCATCACCTACTATGCAGGGGCTAAGTTTGCGGAAAATAGCCAAGACATCCTATCAAACGGTGGCCGTGTTTATATGCTGGTCACAACAGCAGATACTGTCTCAGCTGCGCAGGAAAAAATCTACGACCAACTAAAAAAACAAGACACAACAGGTCTTTTTTATAGGCATGATATTGGTGGTAAGGCTTTGTAAATCAAATCTATGAAACTTTTAGCCGTGAGACTTAAAA
The DNA here is from genome assembly GCF_003943905.1 of Streptococcus mitis. Taxonomy (GTDB): domain Bacteria; phylum Bacillota; class Bacilli; order Lactobacillales; family Streptococcaceae; genus Streptococcus; species Streptococcus mitis_BC. Next base: position 111,672 of record NZ_RJNS01000005.1, on the reverse strand, counting down.
ATAGACTTCAGGTGTTTGAAAAATGAAAAATAGATTGCTATTTTTAGAAGGTTCAAGCTTGACCTCACGAGAAACTTTGACAGTTTTGTTGAAAGAAAGCTATAAAATTGATGTGTTATCTCCTAGAAGATTTTCCATTGCATACTTCAGTCGTCTAACCCATAGAGTTCCGATAGTTGATGTGAATCGTTTTCCTGTAGATTATCTGAGACAGGTTAGTCAGTTGCTTCATAAAACCAATTACAAGGCCATTTTACCAACACATGAAGAAGGCTGGTTATTGGCAAATGGGAAACAATTTTTGCCTCAATCGCTACCAATCGCCCTTGCTGATAAAGAGCAGTTTAAAATGTTGGCTGGAAAGATTGCTTTTGCTGAAACTGCGGATTTATTAGGACTTCCCACACCTAAGTGGGAGTACGTGAAAGATGCAGACTCTATACTGTTAGACTATCCTTATTGGCTGAAAGCAGATTATGGTACTGCCGGTCGCTCGGTTTATAAGATTTCAAGTAAGAAAGATTTGGCTGAAGTGACGAGCAAATTAACAGCAAGTGATGAGGAATGGATGGTTCAGCAAGACATAGTTGGAGACTATGGTCAGGTTCAAGCAGTGTTTGATCATGGAGAATTACTCGCAGTGCATTCTAGCGTAAAAGTAGGTTCTGGCGCGGGTGGTTCGGCTGCGGCAAGATTAAGCATAGAATCTAAAAGAACGAGAGAGCATGTTGAAAAATTAGGACAATATATACAATGGCACGGTTGCCTAACCCTAGATTTTATACGTAGGGGAGATCAATTTTACTATATAGAGTGTAACCCTAGAATGGTAGAGCCTGCTAACGCTTATAAAGCAGGAGTTAATTTTCCAAAAATCATGATAGAACTAGCCAGTCATAGCTACGCTAAATCTGAGGTCATTCTTGGTCAAGCAGGCGTTGAGACGCATAGTCTGATGGCTTTGATTATTGGAACAGCTGAGAAGACGAAAAGTAGAAGAAAAATATTGCAGACAATAAAGTACTGGCTTTTAAGATGTGATAGTGAAGAAGTGTTGACACCTGTATGGAAGGATTTGCCGAGCATTATACCTCTTGTGACAATTATACTTCGTTTATTGATAAAACCTAAGAGCGTTGAAAATCTGGTTAATCAGACTGTTCAACATTATAGTGTTGAATCAGCTACTGTAAAAAATATTGAGCAAAAGAATTAGTTTATTCAGAGGAGAAAATATGAAACCAATTATTTCCATCATCATGGGCTCTAAATCTGACTGGGCAACCATGCAAAAAACAGCTGAAGTCTTAGACCGCTTTGGTGTAGCCTATGAAAAGAAAGTCGTCTCTGCCCACCGTACTCCAGACCTCATGTTCAGACATGCGGAGGAAGCTCGTAGCCGTGGCATCAAGATCATCATCGCTGGTGCTGGTGGCGCAGCCCATTTGCCAGGAATGGTAGCTGCTAAAACAACCCTTCCAGTCATTGGTGTGCCCGTCAAATCTCGTGCCCTTAGTGGCGTGGACTCGCTCTACTCTATCGTACAGATGCCGGGTGGCGTGCCTGTCGCAACTATGGCTATCGGTGAAGCTGGTGCGACTAACGCGGCCCTCTTTGCCCTCCGTCTCCTATCAGTAGAGGATCAAGCTATCGCGACAGCATTGGCTGATTTCGCAGAAGAGCAAGGAAAAATCGCAGAGGAGTCTACCAATGAGCTCATCTAAAACAATCGGAATTATCGGTGGCGGTCAGCTGGGGCAGATGATGGCCATTTCTGCTATCTACATGGGGCACAAGGTCATCGCGCTGGATCCTGCGGCGGATTGCCCAGCCTCTCGCGTGGCAGAGATCATCGTGGCTCCTTATAACGATGTGGATGCCCTCCGTCAGTTGGCTGAGCGTTGCGATGTCCTGACCTATGAGTTTGAAAATGTCGATGCCGACGGTTTGGATGCTGTCATCAAGGATGGTCAGCTTCCTCAAGGAACAGACCTGCTCCGCATTTCGCAAAATCGCATCTTTGAAAAGGACTTTCTCTCAAACAAGGCCCAAGTCACTGTGGCACCCTACAAGGTCGTGACTTCAAGTCAAGATTTAGCGGAGATTGACTTGTCCAAAAACTATGTCCTAAAGACTGCGACTGGTGGCTACGACGGGCATGGACAAAAGGTTATTCGCTCGGCAGAAGATTTGGAAGAAGCCTATGCGCTAGCTGATTCAGCAGACTGCGTCTTGGAAGAATTTGTCAATTTTGACCTTGAGATTTCTGTCATCGTATCAGGAAATGGCAAGGATGTGACGGTTTTCCCAGTTCAGGAAAATATCCACCGCAACAATATCCTGTCTAAGACCATTGTGCCAGCACGCATTTCGGCTAGTCTGGCTGAAAAAGCCAAAGCTATGGCAGTGAGAATCGCTGAGCAACTCAACTTGTCTGGAACTCTCTGCGTGGAAATGTTTGCGACGGCTGATGATATTATCGTCAACGAGATTGCCCCTCGCCCACATAACTCAGGGCATTATTCAATTGAAGCTTGTGACTTCTCGCAATTCGATACTCATATTTTGGGCGTTCTGGGAGCACCGTTGCCAGAAATAAAATTACATGCTCCAGCAGTCATGCTTAACGTTCTCGGCCAACACGTCGAGGTTGCTGAGAAATATGTCGCAGAAAATCCAAGCGCCCACCTCCATATGTATGGTAAAATAGAAGCGAAGCACAACCGCAAGATGGGACATGTGACTTTGTTTAGTGATGTGCCCGATAGTGTGGATGAGTTTGAGGAAGGGATAGATTTTTGAGGTTACATGTATGGCAAGTATGAGAGAACTATTTCCAGAGTTTTATTTGGATTCATTAGAAGTAAATGATTTAAATAGAGAAAAGAGCAATTTAATCGTTTTTGATTCGAACTTTCTTTTAGATATACTTAGATTACCGACTGAAATTGCCGAAAAATATCTTGAAGCTATTGAAAAGGTAAAGGAACATATTTTTGTTCCCTATTTAGTGGGTGTTGAATTTAACTTTAATAAGAAAAAAATAAAAATTGAAACACAAGAACATTTAAACATTTATCAAAATAAAGTTAAGAAAGTGATCAATGAAAAAGTTGAATATACGTATGATCAATTGTTAGAATCACTTCTAGAAGAGAAAGATATTAATTTTTTAAAAAATAAAAATCAAAAAATTAATGCATTGGATGAAATAAAAAAAGGTATAGATTCTTATCATAAATTAGTTTTAGATGAAAAAGAGAAACTTATTGAAAGTTTATGTACAAATATTGTTCAAAGATATTCAACTGATTTAGATTTACTTTCCAACAGAATAGTAGAATTAATAGGACAATCTGTGGCTCCAAAATTAGAGCAAGAGTTCATTAAAAAAGTTCAAGAAGAAGGTCAGAAAAGGTATGACAACAAAATTCCACCTGGATTTGATGATAGAGATGAAAAGGCTGGTAAATTGAGAAGGTATTCTGACATAGTATATGATACACAATATGGTGATTATATTATTTGGGAGGAAATATTACACAAAGTTGCTGTAGAAGGGAATAATATAGGTAAAAAAATCATTTTCGTTACGAGTGATGGTAACTCTAAAGAGAAGCATGATATTATGTACAGTGTTAAGGGGAAGAAAGTTGGTCCTTATATACAGATGGTAAATGAACTTTATGAGTTACGTGGAAATTACTCACTGTCTGAAAGTAGTACTGATGGAGAAAAATTAAATAAAGAATTGTATATCATTGACGGATTTAGATTTATGCAACTAGCGAATGATTTAAATGAGGAGCAGGTAAGATTATACGAACCAGATAAGAGTAAGGTGTCTTCAATTTCTACCAGAAATGATTTTATTGTAGGTAAGCCATATGTTGATGTTGATTTTGGAATACAAAGAGCTAATATTAACGCAAAGCGTCTAATTACAATGTTGGAAATAAAAACATTGGAAGAAAAATTGCTAAATGCCGATTCTGAGGAGTCAGAAATTCTGAGTCAAAAAATTCGTGATTTAGAGCTACACTTGAGAACTCTAGACAGAAAAATGAGACGTTTAAATAGAAGGGCTCATATGGTAGAAAAAGAAAGTGAGAGAACTTATAATACAGCTCAAATTGGGTTAGAACAGCAATCCGATCCAGTTGTGGATGAAGAAATGGACTTTAATCATGAATATACTAGTGAGACTGAATTACTGAGTTTATTGAGAGAGTATCAAAGACTCAGTAGATTGATTGTTTTAACAAAAAAACAAATTGAGTTTTCACCGAATGATTTGGAGACTCAAGAATTACTGGAAGTTCTTCAGGCTTACGAACTAATGATTCAACCGATAAGAAGAAAAATTGAAGAATTAAAGACTAGGGATGATACAGAGGAAAATCTATTTTAAATATTTAATTTTAAAGTAGAATAAACCAAGAAAAAATCCAATAATAAATTAAAAGAAAAGAAAGGAACAAGGGCTCCGTATCCTTTAAAACTGAATACGGGCTACGGATTTGGTCAAAAAGATAGTTTTTCCTAGAAGAAGTCACTTCTTCGTCTAAACTCCTATTTTGACTGTGTCCGCTTAACGCCCTTAATATCTTAAACATGATCAACCGTTACTCTCGCCCTGAGATGGCGAACATTTGGAGTGAAGAAAATAAATACCGTGCTTGGCTTGAGGTGGAAATCCTGGCTGATGAGGCATGGGCTGAGTTGGGGGAAATCCCTAAGGAAGATGTGGCTTTGATTCGCGAGAAGGCGGACTTTGACATCGACCGTATTTTGGAGATTGAGCAGGAGACTCGCCACGATGTGGTGGCTTTCACGCGTGCGGTTTCTGAGACGCTTGGTGAAGAGCGCAAGTGGGTCCACTATGGGTTGACTTCTACTGACGTGGTGGATACTGCCTACGGTTACCTCTACAAGCAGGCCAACGACATCATCCGTCGTGACCTTGAAAACTTCACCAACATCATCGCTGATAAGGCTAAGGAGCACAAGTTCACCATCATGATGGGGCGTACCCACGGTGTGCACGCTGAGCCTACAACTTTTGGTCTGAAATTGGCGACTTGGTATAGCGAAATGAAGCGCAACATCGAGCGTTTTGAGCATGCGGCTGCTGGTGTAGAAGCTGGTAAAATCTCTGGTGCGGTTGGGAACTTTGCCAATATCCCACCGTTTGTAGAGCAATACGTCTGTGACAAACTGGGTATCCGTGCTCAAGAAATTTCTACACAAGTCCTTCCTCGTGACCTTCATGCTGAGTACTTTGCAGTTCTTGCTAGCATCGCGACTTCCATCGAGCGTATGGCGACTGAGATTCGTGGTCTACAAAAATCTGAGCAACGCGAAGTAGAAGAGTTCTTTGCCAAAGGGCAAAAAGGCTCTTCAGCAATGCCTCACAAACGCAACCCTATCGGTTCTGAGAACATGACAGGTTTGGCGCGTGTTATCCGTGGTCACATGGTGACAGCCTATGAGAACGTCGCTCTTTGGCACGAACGTGACATTTCCCACTCATCGGCTGAGCGTATCATCACACCGGACACGACCATTTTGATTGACTACATGCTCAACCGTTTTGGAAATATCGTCAAGAATTTGACAGTCTTCCCAGAAAACATGATCCGCAACATGAACTCTACGTTTGGTCTTATCTTTAGCCAGCGTGCTATGTTGACTTTGATTGAAAAAGGCATGACCCGTGAGCAAGCCTATGACTTGGTGCAACCAAAAACAGCCTACTCTTGGGACAACCAAGTGGACTTTAAACCGCTTCTCGAAGCAGATCCAGAAGTGACATCACGCCTCACTCAAGATGAAATTGATGAAATCTTCAACCCTGCATACTACACCAAACGAGTGGATGACATCTTTGAACGTATCGGACTGGGTGATTAATCCTAACAATAAAAAGCGAGATTCAATCTCGCTTTTTTATATACTTATCGAAGGGTGTTAATCTTCTTTTTTCTTAGTGAGCCCGTAAGCTGCTAGTGTGGCCATGAGTCCTGCTGCGACCAAGCCTGCAGAGTCTTGACTTCCTGTTGCAGGGAGTTGTTTTTCATCTGCTTTGCTAGTAGTTGCTTCAGCTTGCTCAGCTTTCTCAACGGCAGTTCCGACTTCGACAACCTGAGCGACCGCTTCCTGCGATACCGCACTATTGACAAGGGTTCTTTCCTCCTTACCATCAGCAGTAGTGCTGACAGAGTAGAAAATCGTACGGCGGCCATTTACTCCGGAAACGACGACTTGACTTTGTCCTTTTGGCAATTGCGGATTTTCACGTGTCACGGTAGTGAACGGAATCTCTTCTTCTTGGATGTCTAGTCTAGGTTTTGCTTCTGTGGCTGGGGCAAGACCGTGTTCATCCCCTACATGGGTAACAAGGGTTCCGACTTCAATGACTTGTGTCACTGCTTCTTGCGTTACAAGGCTATCGACAAGAGTCTTCACTTCTTTGCCATCAGCAGTAGTACTCACAGAGTAGTAATGACTGCGACGACCGTTAACACCTTTGGTAAGGACTTGAGTCTTCCCTTTGAGCAAGAGTGGATTTTCACGTGTCACGGTAGTGAACGGAATCTCTTCTTCTTGGATGTCCAGTCTTGGTTTCGCTTCGGCAGCTGGAGCAAGGCCACTTTCATCCCCTTTGTGGGTAATAGGGGCACCGATTTCAACCACTTGGGTCACAGGTTCCTTGGTTACTTGGCTATCTAGAACGGTTTCTGTTTGTTTCCCATTTTCAGTAAGGACAGATATGTAATGAGTGCGTTCGCCCTCTACACCTGGTGTGATGATCTTTTCCTGACCGGCTGGGAGATTCGGATTTTCCTTCTTGATAACTTCAAATGGAATCTTTTCTGCTCTTGTGATGAGTTCCGGTTTGGTTTCAACGTTGGCAGCTAGTTCATTTTCATCGAGGCTTCCTGAGTGAGTTGCCGCTGGTTTGAGGTCTAGGCGGGCTGCTTTGAGCTTGGCTACGAGAGCGTCTAACTCGGCTTGTTTGCTACGGTTGAGGTTGTAGTTTAGAGCTTCTTTAGCTGCATTTAAGGCGTCCAAGCTTTCCTTGCTGTATCCATCCAAGTTTGCAGGGATTTGAGCAAGCTCCTCGCGGAGTGCGTTGTAGTTAGCGCGGAAGTAGTCTTTGTTGTGGTCTGCAAAGGCAGTCATGAGTTCAAAGATTTCTTCTTCCTTATACTCAGCACTTGGTTTATCTGCCCAGATAGCAAGCATGCTTCCGACGGTTGGAAGGTCTACCTCAGGATATTTGGTAGAAGCAAGCTGGTTAAATGGCACTTTGCCGGAGTTTTCAAGTGCTTTTGATAGTGGGTAGGCTTCATCTGGTTTGTGATTGCCTAGGACGTAGTACCAGTCTCCGTTGGTGTTAAGGAGTTTATAGCCTTTGCTTGCTAGGTACTGAGGCGTTGCAAGGTTGTAACCCCACCATCCTTTAGACCAGTAAGAGATGATGACATCCTTATCAAACTCAACATCATCCTTGTCTTCATAGTAGAAACCATCGTTGAAGGCCATTGGTTGAAGGCCTCTTTCTTTAGCCATGGCAGCAAGGGTGTTAGAGTACTCAGCAAACTTGCCATAGAGTCCATACCATTTAAGGTAGTACCAGCCTTGGGCGTTGGTAGCATCATTGGCGTATTCGTCTGTACCGTAGTTAAAGATCTTAGTCTTGCCTGCAAAGAAGTCCATGTACTTACCGATGAGGGCTTTTGTAAAGTTCATCGCTTCTTCGTTTTCGAGGTCCATGGTTGTTTTGGAGACCTTGTCAAAGTTGGCTTGAGGATTCTTGATTCCAAGTTTTTCCATAGCGACGAGCATGGCATCCATGTGACCTGGGCTGTTGATCGCTGGGATGAGTCCGAGGCCTTTTGATTTTGCGTATTCAATCAATTCAGTGATTTCAGCTTGACTAAGAGTGGTACCATTTGGATCATCGTAGTAAGCTTTTGTTCCTTCGATGATAGCCTTTTTGACATCATCGCTTGCATAAGTTTTGCCGTTAGCTGTGATGGTCATGTCATCAAGGAGGAAGCGAAGTCCGTCATTTCCTAGGAGAAGGTGCGCATCAGAGTAGCCGAGTTCGCTCGCCTTGTCTACGATGCGTTTGAGTTGGTCAAGCGTGAAGTACTTACGTCCGGCATCAATAGAGATTACCTTGTTCTTGGCAAGTTTTTCAACTTCGCGTTTCGCGTCTTCTTCTTTTTGAGCTTCTGGTGTGAAGGTCAAATTGCTTACAGCCTCTTGGAGTTTTGCGATTGCTTGATCAATGGTGTCTTGTTGAGCACGGCTGAGGTTGCTATCGAGTGAGCGAATGGTTTTTTCAGCTTCTTTTACAGCTGCGACACTTTCTGCAGTATAGCGGTTAAGGTCTGTTGGTACTTCTTTCAGAGCTTGCTCAGCAGACTCATAGTCAGCTGCGAAGTATTCAGCATTGGCATTTGCGAAGCTGCGCATGAGTTTGAAGAGGCGTGATGGTGAATAGCGTGCAGATGGGGTATCCGCCCAAGCAGCTACCATACCACCGATGAATGGGATATCAGTTCCTTCAGATTTTGGTACAGAAGTGATTGGAGTGTTCTTGATACCATTGAGTCCTTGGTCGAGGTTGTACCAGCCTTGACCATCGGCATTTCGTCCGAGAACGTAGTACCAAGCATCGTTGGTGTTAAGGATTTGGTGGCCTTTTTCAACTAGAAGTTTAGAAGAAGCGACGTCGTATCCGCCCCATCCACCAGTCCACATAGAAACGATGATGTCTTTGTCAAAAGTTCCGAAGCTAGTGTCGCTATTGTAGTAGATACCATCGTTAAAGGCCATTGGTTTGAGTCCGTGAGACTTGACGATGCGAGCAAGGTCGTTGGCGTAGGCGATAAATTTCTCATATCCTCCTACAGGGTAGCCTTCATTTGGATAGTATTTATCAGCTTGAAGAACGCTCCAGCCTTTAGCATCTGTAGCATCATTGGCGTACTCGTCCAGTCCGATGTTAAAAATATCAGATTTGCCAGCGAAGTAAGCAGCATACTTGTCGATCAGAGCTTTGGTAAATGCAACAGCTTCTTTGTTGTCAAGGTCAACGGTACGAGCAGATTCTTTTCCAAAGTAGTTGAAGTTCGGTTTTTGGATACCTAGTTCTTTCATGGCATGCAAAATCGCATCCATGTGGCCAGGGCTGTTGACTGTTGGGATTAGTCCGATACCTTTATCTTTGGCATAGTTGATCAAGTCCGTCATCTGGCTCTCTGTTAAGTGGTTTCCGTTTGGATCCTTGTAGTAGGCATCAGTTCCATTTTCGAGCGCACGTTTGACATCGTCGCTAGCATAGGTTTTGCCATTGGCTTTGATTGTCATGTCGTCCAGCATGAAACGCATGCCATCATTTCCAACTAGTAGATGGAGATCAGTATAGCCGTAGTGTTTAGCTTTGTCGATGATTTCCTTGAGTTGCTCAGGCGAGAAGTACTTGCGTCCAGCATCGATTGAGATCATTTTTCTTTTTGCCAGTTTTTCATTTACCTGAGCTGCACGTTCCGTGCTAGGAGTGGCTACTGCAGGTGTGACGGCTTCATTTCTCTTGTCTTCGTCGGTTTTTACTGGTTCTGAGTTTTCTTCTGAAACAGGAGTAGCTTTTTCAGTGACTGGAGTCTCGTCAACTTTCTCTGCAACTGCTGGGGATTCAGTTTTTTCGACTGTTGGAGCGATTGTGGCTGAAGCTCCCTTTGCTTCAACTCTTTCTTCAAGCTTGCTTTCAACTGATGTCTCAGCTGTCTGTGATTCTCCTTGAGCAGTCTGAGCTGCGCTTGGATTTTCTGGTGTTGGAGTGACGCTGTCAGCAGACACGACTTGGGTACCAAAAGCAAATCCTATGAGTACAGAAGCTGCTCCAATCGCGTACTTACGAATGGAGAAGCGCTGTTTCTTTTCTAGTTTCATGATAAAACCTCCCTGTTATTATATTGCATGATAGCGTTTACACAAAACTGTTTTTATTTTATTATCTAAGATATAAAAAGTCAAGCGGCTTTATGAAAGAACTATAATAAATGGAGGAAATCATAAGATTTAGGAAAAAATTGTCAAAAAACTAAAAACAAGGAAAATCTAGCCAATATTTAACTTGTTTTTAGTAAAAGCACTACTAATTAAAGAATTACCCTTCGTCATATGTTCATACCAAATGGTGCATGCTATAATGAACATAGAAAAAGCCTGAGCTAGGCTCAGGCTTTTTCTTAATGACCTCGATCACACGAGATGAATTTGATTTTGTAGTAGTCAGCTCGCTTATAAGTTTCACTATAGGCAAGGACTTGGCCAGTGGCCTCAAGTTTTGTAGTCTTTGTTTGGAAGACAGTTGGAAATTGTGTATCAATTCCCAACGTAGAAGCAGCATGCTCGGGTGTTGGGAATGCGATTTCGTTGATTTCCTCAAAATGCTCATCAGTCATGTGAATGCGGTAATCCAGCTTGAAACGTTTATAGATAGAACTATAATAGTCAAGATTTGGATAGTTGGCATTGATATATTGTTCGGGAATATAAGAAGTGTGATAGATATAGGTCACACCGTTAGTTTGACGTGTCCGTTCGATCTTGTAGTAGAACTGGTCTCCACGCAAACCAAGTTTTTCCAAATATTCAAGCTTATTTCCACGTTCGATAGAAAGGACAGTTACCTTATCGTCCTTTGTTTCAAAAATTTCCACATCTGAAAACTCAACGAGTTTGTGCTTACGAGCGCGTGAAACAAAAGTTCCTTTTCCTTGTTGGCGGACAATATAGCCATCTTTGGCAAGGTCGTTCAAGGCACGAACAACTGTGATAGAACTGACATCATACATGGCGATCAACTCTGCCTCAGTATAAAACTTGTCTCCACTCGCAAATTGACCTGAGATGATTTTATTCTTGAGTTCGTCTTTAATATATTGGTATTTTGGAATAGCCATAATTGCACCTCAATTTTTTTCTTTCTCCTTCTTTGATTTTACCACAAACACAAAGAAAATAGTAGCATTTAGATGAAAAAATAACATAATACATTAAAAATATTATTTTGCACATATATAAAAGCGCCATTAAAACAGAGGTCATGCAAAAGCCCTCATTTCATGCTATTTTTAGACAATTTTGGTAAAAAAGAAGTAAAAAAATAGAAAAATTTTAAAGAATTTTCTAAAACCTATTGACAAATGCAAAAGATTTGATTATAGTTAATATTATAATAAATGAAAGCGCAAACTTAATTCGTCAGAGGTGGTAACATGACAAGATTTAAAATTGAGGACGATTTCTATTTAGATGGGAAGCCGTTCAAGATTTTGTCTGGCGCCATTCATTATTTTAGGATTCCAGCAGAGGATTGGTATCATTCTCTCTATAACTTAAAGGCGCTTGGCTTTAATACGGTCGAGACCTATGTGGCTTGGAATTTACATGAACCCGTTGAAGGGGAATTTGATTTTGAAGGTGCCAGAAATTTGGAGAGGTTTCTTCAAATAGCACAAGATTTGGGTCTCTATGCCATTGTACGCCCGTCTCCATTTATCTGTGCGGAATGGGAATTTGGTGGCTTGCCGGCTTGGCTCTTGACCAAGGACATGCGAATCCGCTCGTCCGACCCGGCCTACATCGAGGCGGTTGCTCGCTATTATGACCAATTATTGCCAAGGCTTGTGCCTCGTTTGTTGGATAATGGTGGGAATATTCTCATGATGCAAGTCGAAAATGAATATGGCTCCTATGGAGAAGATAAGTCTTATCTACGAGCAATTCGAAAATTGATGGAAGAACGAGGGATTGATTGCCCACTCTTTACTTCAGATGGTCCATGGAGGGCTACTCTGAAAGCCGGAACCTTGATCGAAGATGACCTCTTTGTGACAGGGAACTTCGGTTCTAAAGCTCCGTACAACTTTTCACAGATGCAGGAATTCTTTGATGAGTATGGCAAGAAATGGCCACTCATGTGTATGGAATTCTGGGATGGCTGGTTCAACCGTTGGAAAGAACCCATCATCACACGTGATCCGAAAGAATTGGCAGAAGCGGTTCGAGAGGTATTGGAACAAGGATCTATCAACCTCTACATGTTCCATGGCGGAACAAACTTTGGTTTCATGAATGGTTGCTCGGCTCGAGGGACTCTAGATTTGCCTCAAGTTACATCTTATGATTATGATGCCCTTCTCGATGAAGAAGGAAATCCAACTGCTAAATACTTAGCAGTCAAGAAGATGATGGCAACACACTTCCCAGAGTATCCACAGTTGGAACCACTCTATAAGGAAAGCATGGAAATGGAATCCATTCCACTAGTCGAAAAAGTTTCCTTGTTTGAAACTCTGGACAGTCTCTCTAGTCCTACTGAAAGCCTCTATCCAAAAGCGATGGAAGAACTTGGTCAAAGTTATGGCTACCTTCTCTACCGCACTGAGGCAAGTTGGGATGCAGAAGAGGAACGCCTCCGTATCATCGATGGACGTGACCGAGCTCAACTTTTTGTAGATGGTCAATGGATTGCTACTCAATACCAGACAGAAATTGGTGAAGATATCTACTGTCAGGGAAATCGAGAAGGTTTTTCAGAGATTGACATCTTGGTCGAAAATATGGGGCGTGTTAACTACGGACATAAGTTCTTGGCAGATACGCAACGTAAAGGAATTCGTACAGGTGTCTGCAAGGATCTACACTTCATGTTAAATTGGAAACAATATCCACTTCCATTGGATAATCCTGAGAAAATTGATTTTTCAAAAGGATGGACAGAAGGACAACCGGCCTTTTACGCTTTCGACTTTACCGTTGAAGAGCCTAAGGATACCTACTTAGATTTATCTGAGTTTGGTAAGGGAGTTGCCTTTGTCAACGGGCGTCACCTAGGACGTTTCTGGAATGTCGGCCCGACCCTCTCGCTTTATATCCCTCATAGCTATCTCAAGCAAGGTGATAACCGCATCATCATCTTTGAAACTGAAGGTGAATATAAAGAAGAGATTCATTTAACTCGTAAACCTACACTAAAACACATAAAGGGGGAAAATTTATGACAATTGTAGGATGCCGTATCGATGGACGTTTGATCCACGGTCAAGTAGCCAATCTTTGGGCTGGAAAACTAAATGTTTCACGCATTATGGTTGTAGACGACGAAGTTGTTAACAACGATATTGAAAAGAGTGGTTTGAAACTTGCGACACCACCAGGTGTGAAACTCAGTATCTTGCCAGTTGAGAAAGCGGCAGCGAATATCCTTGCTGGTAAATACGATAGCCAACGTCTCTTTATCGTTGCACGTAAACCAGACCGTTTCCTTGGTTTGGTTGAAGCAGGCGTTCCGCTTGAAACACTCAATGTCGGCAATATGTCTCAAACACCAGAAACTCGCCCTATCACACGTTCTATCAACGTGGTAGATAAGGATGTGGAAGACTTCCACAAACTGGCAGAAAAAGGTGTGAAACTCACTGCTCAAATGGTTCCAAATGATCCAGTTTCAGACTTTTTGAGCTTATTAAAATAGGAAAAAATTTTTAGGAGGTCATTGTTATGATACAATGGTGGCAAATTTTACTTCTCACTTTGTACTCAGCTTATCAAATCTGTGATGAGTTGACAATCGTTTCATCTGCAGGTTCCCCTGTATTCGCTGGTTTCATTACCGGTTTGATCATGGGAGATGTGACAACTGGTTTGTTTATCGGTGGTAGCTTGCAGTTGTTCGTTCTCGGGGTTGGTACCTTCGGTGGTGCTTCTCGTATCGACGCAACTTCTGGTGCGGTTCTTGCAACAGCATTCTCTATCTCTCAAGGTATTGATACAGATCTTGCGATCACAACAATCGCTGTACCAGTAGCAGCACTTTTGACATACTTCGACGTTCTTGGACGTATGACTACTACTTTCTTTGCACACCGTATTGATGCTGCAATCGAACGCTTTGACTATAAAGGAATCGAGCGCAACTACCTACTTGGTGCAGTGCCTTGGGCTCTTTCACGTGCCCTTCCAGTATTCTTCGCCCTTGCTTTTGGTGGAGAATTCGTACAAGGTGTTGTAAACCTTGTTAAGGAATACCAGTGGGTTGCAGATGGTTTGACACTTGCAGGACGTATGCTTCCAGGTCTCGGATTTGCAATCTTGCTTCGTTACCTTCCAGTTAAACGTAACCTTCACTACCTTGCAATGGGATTCGGTTTGACAGCTATGTTGACTGTTCTTTACTCATATGTAACAGGTCTTGGTGGAGCTGTTGCGGGTATCCTTGGTACTCTTCCTGCTGATGTTGCTGAAAAGATTGGCTTTGCTAACAACTTCAAAGGTTTGTCTATGATCGGTATCTCTATCGTAGGTATCTTCCTTGCAGTTGTTCACTTTAAGAACAGCCAAAAAGTAGCTGTAGCAGCACCTTCTACACCATCAGAAAGTGGGGAAATCGAAGATGACGAATTCTAATTACAAACTTACAAAAGAAGATTTTAATCAAATCAACAAACGTAGCTTGTTTACTTTCCAATTAGGTTGGAACTATGAGCGTATGCAAGCTTCTGGTTACCTTTACATGATCTTGCCTCAATTGCGTAAAATGTATGGGGATGGAACTCCTGAATTGAAAGAAATGATGAAAGTTCATACTCAATTCTTCAATACTTCTCCATTCTTCCACACAATTATCGCTGGTTTTGACCTTGCCATGGAAGAAAAAGATGGTGTAGGTTCAAAAGATGCCGTTAACGGTATCAAGACAGGTTTGATGGGACCATTTGCTCCACTTGGAGACACAATCTTTGGTTCACTTGTACCTGCTATCATGGGATCTATCGCAGCAACTATGGCTATCGCTGGCCAACCATGGGGTATCTTCCTTTGGATCGCAGTTGCAGTTGCATATGACATCTTCCGTTGGAAACAATTGGAATTTGCTTACAAAGAAGGGGTTAACCTTATCAACAACATGCAAAGTACTTTGACAGCTTTGATTGATGCTGCATCTGTACTTGGTGTCTTCATGATGGGTGCTCTTGTAGCAACAATGATCAACTTTGACATTTCTTACAAATTGCCAATCGGTGAAAAGATGATTGACTTCCAAGACATCTTGAACTCAATCTTCCCACGCTTGCTTCCAGCAATCTTTACTGCCTTTATCTTCTGGTTGCTTGGTAAGAAAGGTATGAACTCTACTAAAGCGATCGGTATCATTATCGTTCTTGCAGTAGGTCTTTCATTCATCGGTAAATTCTTGCTTGGAATGGGCGCATAATTTATGAGCAAATCATTAATTTTGGTGAGTCATGGTCGTTTCTGTGAAGAACTGAAAGGTAGCACAGAAATGATCATGGGTCCACAAGACAACATTCATGCAGTGGCTCTTCTTCCAGAAGATGGTCCAGAAGAATTTACTGCAAAATTTGAAGCTGCTATCGAAGGATTGGATGATTTCCTAGTCTTTGCGGACCTTCTCGGCGGAACACCTTGTAACGTGGTAAGCCGTTTGATCATGGAAGGTCGCGACATTGAACTCTACGCAGGGATGAATCTTCCAATGGTGATTGAATTTATCAATGCGAGTCTTACAGGTGCAGATGCGGACTACAAGAGCCGTGCTGCAGAAAGCATTGTGAGAGTCAACGATCTGTTAGCGGGCTTCGATGATGACGAAGATGAATAAGATGTGACTTAGAGCATCTTATATAGAATATACATGGGAATGGGAGTCACTCCCATTCCCATATTTTCAATAGGAATGAAACAACAATAGATTAGAGGAACTCTATGCTAAATTACACAAAAGAAGAATTACTTGAACTGGGTGCAGAAATCACGACTCGTGAGATCTACCAACAGCCTGATGTATGGAAAGAAGCTTTTGAAGCCTATCAAGCAAAACGGGAAGAAATTGCAGCATTCCTACAAGGAATCGCTGATAAACATGACTATATCAAGGTCATCTTGACGGGTGCTGGTACTTCTGCTTATGTGGGAGATACCTTGGTACCATACTTTAAGGAAGTCTATGATGAACGCAAATGGAATTTCAATGCCATTGCGACAACAGATATCGTAGCCAATCCAGAAACTTATTTGAAAAAAGATGTGGCGACTGTCCTTGTTTCCTTTGCTCGTAGTGGGAATTCACCTGAAAGTGTGGCGACTGTTGATTTGGCTAAAGCCTTGGTTGACGACCTTTACCAAGTGACCATTACATGTGCTGCAGAAGGGAAATTAGCTCTTCAGGCTCATGGCGATGACCGCAATCTTTTGCTCTTGCAACCAGCTGCTTCCAATGACGCTGGATTTGCCATGACTTCTAGTTTTACGTCCATGATGCTAACAGCTCTCTTGGTCTTTGACCCTACAGAATTTGCTGTGAAAGCTGAACGTTTTGAAGTTGTGTCTAGCCTTGCGCGTAAAGTTCTAGACAATGCAGCAGATGTCAAAGAGTTGGTTGACCTCGACTTTAACCGTGTTATCTACCTGGGCGCTGGTCCTTTCTTTGGACTTGCTCATGAAGCTCAGCTCAAGATTTTGGAACTGACTGCTGGTCAAGTGGCGACTATGTATGAAAGCCCAGTCGGCTTCCGTCACGGTCCAAAATCATTGATCAACGAAGATACCGTTGTTTTGGTCTTTGGTACAACGACAGACTACACTCGCAAGTACGATTTGGACTTGGTTCGTGAAGTGGCTGGTGATCACATTGCTCGTCGTGTAGTGCTTTTGAGTGATCAAGCCTTTGGTCTTGAAAATGTCAAAGAAGTAGCCCTTGGTTGTGGCGGTGTCTTGAATGATATTTACCGTGTCTTCCCTTACATCGTATATGCCCAACTCTTTGCCCTATTGACTTCACTCAAGGTAGAAAATAAACCAGATACACCGTCTCCTACAGGTACCGTAAACCGTGTGGTACAAGGTGTGATCATTCATGACTATCAAAAATAAGGAAGTATCTATGAGTAAATTACAATTAAGTCCCAATAAAGTAGCTTGCTTGCAAAAACTCTCTGACGAGAATGGCATTATCTCCGCTCTTGCCTTTGACCAACGTGGTGCTTTGAAACGACTCATGGCTCAACACCAAACAGAAGAACCAACAGTGGCTCAAATGGAAGAACTCAAAGTCTTGGTAGCAGATGAATTGACAAAATACGCTTCATCTATGCTTCTAGACCCAGAGTATGGCCTTCCAGCTACAAAAGCGCTTGCTCCAAATGCTGGTCTTCTCCTTGCTTATGAAAAAACAGGCTACGACACAACTAGCACCAAACGCTTGCCAGATTGTTTGGATGTTTGGTCTGCCAAACGCATCAAGGAACAAGGTGCAGATGCTGTCAAATTCTTGCTTTACTACGATGTAGACAGCTCTGACGAACTCAACCAACAAAAACAAGCCTACATCGAACGCATCGGTTCTGAGTGTGTGGCGGAAGACATTCCATTCTTCCTTGAAATCCTCGCTTACGATGAAAAAATCGCTGACGCAGGTTCTGCAGAATATGCCAAAGTAAAACCACACAAAGTTATCGGTGCTATGAAGGTCTTCTCAGACCCACGTTTCAACATCGATGTCTTGAAAGTGGAAGTTCCAGTCAACGTCAAATACGTTGAAGGCTTTGGTGATGGAGAAATCGTTCATACACGTGAAGAAGCAGCAGCCTTCTTCAAAGCACAAGATGAAGCAACTAACTTGCCATATATCTACTTGAGTGCGGGAGTATCAGCCAAACTCTTCCAAGAAACACTTGTCTTTGCCCACGAATCAGGCGCAAACTTCAACGGTGTTCTTTGTGGCCGTGCAACCTGGGCTGGATCAGTTGAAGCCTACATCAAAGACGGTGAGGCAGCAGCTCGTGAATGGCTACGCACAACAGGTTTTGAGAACATTGACGAACTCAACAAGGTTCTCCAAACCACAGCGACTTCATGGACTGAACGTGTAGAAGCATAAAACAGGTATAGAAGAATCCCTTTTTGTTAAGAAGCTACTTAAGGTTTTCTGACAAAGGATTCTGAAAATAGAAACTACAACCATAGATGGTGAATACACTTTCTATGGTTTGTTTACTTAAGAGAAATGGATCAAAGGAGAGAAGAATGAAAGCATACACAGAACGTGTATTTGGAAATCATGAGGGCAAGGATGTCTTGGCCTATCGCTTTGAGACTGATGGTGGTTACCAGCTTGAAGTTATGACTTATGGTGCGACCATTTTGCGCTATGTCACACCTGACAAGGCTGGAAATTTTGCCAATGTGATTTTGGGCTTTGATGATTTTGATAGCTATGTAGGTAATAGTCCCAAGCATGGAGCAAGTGTAGGTCCTGTAGCAGGCCGTATTGCAGGTGCGATATTTGAGCTCAATGGTCAGACCTATAATCTTGAAGTCAACAATGCCAGCAACTGTAACCACAGTGGTTCAACAGGTTGGGATTCGAGCTTGTTTGAATTGGTAGAGGTGAGCGACCATGGCTTGACTCTCTACACAGAGCGTACAGACGGGACAGGAGGATTTCCTGGTAATCTCAAGATCTGGATCAGCTATCACTTGGAAGAGACTGGTGCTTACGAAGTCAGCTACAAGGTAACGACTGATCAGGATACGCTTGTCAATCCAACCAACCACAGCTACTTCAACTTGTCTGGTGATTTTACGCAGACAGTTGATCGCCATGTCTTCCAATTAAACACAGAGGGCATTTACCCAATCGCTCCAGACGGTGTTCCAGCTAAGACTCCAGATGCTAATCGTGATGTGGTTAAACACATCTACAATGGTGCTTTGTTGAAGGATATCTTTGCAGAGGAAGATGAGCAAATCCAGCTGGTATCTGGTTTAGACCATCCATTTGCTCTTCCTACAGGTCATGACAATGCTGGTTTTCTTTATGACCAAAATTCAGGTCGCTTCTTGCTTTTCAAGACAGAAGCCCCTTGCTTTGTGGTCTACACAGCAAACTTTGTGGATGAAAGTGTCATTATCGGAGGCCAGCCAATGGTACAGCACAATGGGATTGCCCTTGAAGCGCAAGCTTTACCAGATGCCATTCACAGTGACCTCAAAGACCAAGTCATTCTCAAAGCAGGGGAAACTTTCACCAGCAAAACTCGCTACGAGCTTGTTGTAAAATAAAAAGAAGAGCTGGTTTCCAGCTCTTTTGAGTTGTATTCGTTGACATTTTATCTCAATAGTGTATAATTGATGTAATTAACAAAGTTACAACAAACAAAAGGAGACACCCTATGACTTATGCATACCAAAGCCACATTTATCTAGCAGAGGTGGTTTTAAATGTCAAGGATTTAACGAGTCAAACGGCTTTTTATCACCAGATTATTGGCTTGGAGATTTTATCCCAAACAGAGACAGAAGCGATTTTGGGACTTGGTCGAAAAGCCTTGGTTCACTTGATTCAGGCAGAAAAGTCTGGCGAAGTAAGGGAGCATTATGGGCTCTACCATCTGGCGATTTTGTTGCCAACACGAAAAGCCTTGGCAGATGTTTTGAAACACCTAAGTGACTTGCGGATTCCTCTGGTTGGAGGTGCAGATCATGGATACAGTGAGGCTATTTATCTAGAGGATTTGGAAGGAAATGGCATTGAACTCTACCGTGATAAGCCAGTGTCTTCATGGGATATTCGAGAAGATGGTCGCATTATCGGTGTGACCGAAGTCCTTGCGGCACAGGACATCTATGAGTTAGGAGAAAAGGTGGATCCCTTTATCCTAGCTGAAGGGACGAGAATGGGGCATATCCATCTATCGGTTAAGGATAGTCGCGCGGAGAGTCAGTTTTATCAAAAGGCGTTAGGACTAGAAGATAAATTTAGCATTCCTAGTGCTAGTTGGATAGCGGCTGGTCAGTACCATCACCACCTGGCTGTCAACGAATGGGCTGGAAAAGGGCTAGCTCCGCGTGAGCAAGGCTTGCCAGGTTTGGCTTACTATGTCCTTGAAGTCGAAAGCAAGGAAGAACTTCTAGCCATCGTTAAGCAAGCACAAGAGCTAGAAGCACCGATCAAGTGGCTAAATTCGAGTGAACTGAATCTTGTAGACCCGGATGGAATTGTGACTCGCATTCGCTTGGCACGATGAGATGTGAAAAACACATCATTTATTTTAGAGACATAGAAAAAGGCGGACAAGCTCGTATTCTGTTTTTAGAATGCGGACTTGTTCGCTTTTTATGAAATGATAAAGAGTAAAAGAGTTATAGCTATAACCAGATGGTAAAGGTAATCACCTGCTTTTTGTAGGTGACAAAGATTTTCCCTCTAAACAGGCTGACAAGGTGTTGAGCCATAGAGAGGCCAATGCCATACCCAGAGGTGGTTTGGTTATTGTGTGATGTTTCAGCGCGATAAAAGCGGTCAAAGAAGCGTTTAATATTGGCAGGCCGCCCGTCTTTGTAGTCGTTAGACACAGTGATACAGGTGCGCTTGCGTAGGAGATAGGCTTTGCGTTTGAGAGTTAGACGGATAGTGCCTGCTGGATCACAGTATTTGCGGGCATTGTCAAGAAGAATGCTAAGAAGCTCATAAAATTCCTCTTGGGCTACTTTTTCTATGATATCTGCTTCAATCAGACTTTCAAAGTTTTTATCTTCCTTTTTAAAGAGGGGAGCAAAATCTGTCGCAACTTTCTCAGCGATAAGCGAGATATTTTGCTGGGTTAGCTTGATGTCTTCTTGTTCTTCGAGACGAGCGAGACGAATGAGTCGCCCGATTAGGTGATTGAGCCGCTCGGTTTGTTCTTTGGTGCTGACGCTCCACTCGGTCTCCCCTTCCATGAGTTCCTGAAGCTCGGTATTGGCTGAGATGATAGCCAGTGGTGTTTTGAGTTCATGCCCTGCATTGGTGATAAACATTCGTTGCTTTTCATAGTTTTTGACGAAGGGACGGATAACAATCCCAGAAATCAAGGTAAAGAGCAGAGCAAGGAGAAATAGGCTAGCCAGTGATAACCAAATAGAGACTTGAAAGAGGGTGTCCCGTTCGCGAATGTAGTTGGTAGCTTCAAAGAAGACTAGGAGCTTACCCGAAGCTGTCTGACTAATCTGGTAGGTGAAGTGGCGCCCGTTGCGAGTAATCGTGCCATAGGTTTCCGGTTTTTTAAGAATTTTCTGGAGAAAACCTCTGACGTCTGCTTCGGTCAGTGATTGGACATTCCCTAGAGAAATAGTGTAGTCATTCCCCTTTTCTCTGACAGAGAAGTACTGAAAATTGTAGATAATCCCTTCCTGGATGTTCTTTTTGGTGAAATTTTCCTTGGTTTCATCTGTGATTGGGAGTTCGCCTTCATTTTTAGACAAGATGGAGAGGACGGTTTGGATATTATCCTCTGTCTGAGTATAGACGATGCTATTCATCAAGACCAGAAAGAAAGCAAGAATCAGAGCGATAGCAGCAGTGGCTGTGACAATAAACTTGATGCGTAGTTTTCGAAACATCTAGTCTCCTCCTATCAGTTGGAAAGGCCCTTCTGCAGATCCTAAGATTTGCAAGTTGGACTGAACGCTTTGGAGTTTTTGGCGGAGATAGGAAATATAGAGAAAAACGAGCTCGTAATCACTTTCTTCCAGCTCCTCTGGCCAGACTTGCTCTAGTAGTTGTTGACAACTGAGGGTCTGGTTAGCATGCTGAATGAGGAGGGTCAAGAGTTGAGTCTCCTTTTTCCCTAAACGAATGCTGTTTGTAGCAGCTAATTCTTGTTCGTCAATATCCAAGCGAGTATTTCCTAATTGGACCGTATCTGGGGTATAGTCCTCCAGACGGCGGGCAGTAGAACGGAGCCTAGCCAATAGTTCCTTGAGTGAGAAGGGCTTGGTCAAGTAGTCGTCGGCACCTGCATCGAGTCCGGTTACACGATCATCTACTTCAGCCATGGCTGTCAGCATGATGATGTGGGTCGTATTGCCCAACTGGCGGATTTCTTTGAGGGCTTCGATTCCAGTTTTAATTGGCATCATGATGTCAAAAATCATGAGGTGATAGTGGTTAGTTGTAGCTTTTTCGACAGCATCTTGTCCATTAAAAACAGAATCAACGCTATAGCCTTCGCGTTCTAAAGCAACAGTGATGACGCGATTTAGTTGAGTTTCATCTTCGGCAAGTAGGATTTTCATAGGTTCTCCTTAGTCTTGGTCAGATCGCTGAATCAAATCACGGATGGTCTGCATGGTCAAGTCGCATGAAGCAAGCTCATCGGCACAACGTTTGAGCTCGCGCGTGATTCGTTCAGGATTTTGGATGTTTTTCTTGTACTTCATCTGGTGCTCAAGGCTGGCCCAAGAGTCCATAGCAATCGTGCGTAGCTGGATCTCGATAAAGTAGGTACCTTGGGCATTTCCCAGACAGTCTGGGTAAGGAGTGGTTACTTCGAGGATCAGATGATAGGAGCGGTAGCCGTTGGGTTTGACCTGACGGATATAGTCTTTCTCTTTGAAAATATGGATGCTTGGCATCTGGCGAATATACTTTACGATGCGGTAGATATCATCTGTAAAGCCTGTGATGATCCGAACACCGATAGCATCACGAATTTCTTTAAGAGCGGATTGACTTGTCTGAGGAAGGCCTTTGCGTTGGCATTTTTCACGCATACTTTCCTCGGTTTTGATACGCGCATGCAAATGCTCATATAGTTTGAGGGAGGTTTCTTTTTTGTAATTAGCTGCGGCTTCTTCCATATCTTGAATAAAGGTCTGCAAGATAGTGGGTAAGTAGACTTCGCAAGGGCCATAGATAGAGTTCATAGGCTGGTCCATTCTAAGAATGACTCGTATTGCTACGAGCATAGATTCTAATAGTATTTGTCATTCTATTATACCATGAAAGCGATAGCAGGGTGAGATTCTATTGATAAAGAGGGAACGAGAATTTTGACAAAGGAGTCCATTAGAGATATAATGAAGAAAAATCGACCAAGGATAAGAAGATGACAAACTCAAAGTATATTACACGCCTGAAACGTTCAGAGGGGCAGTTGCGTGGAATTCAAAAGATGATCGAAGAAGAGCGTGATTGTGCAGATATCATTACCCAGTTAACAGCGGTTCGTTCGAGTGTGGAGCGCGTGATTGAGATGATCATTACCGAGAATCTCACAGCCTGCATCAACCAACCCCTAGACGACCCTGAGGCTCAAAAAGAACGCTTAGAAAAGGCTGTTCAGTACCTAATCAAACGAAAATAGTAGTTCTCTATGTGATAGAACAAGATAAGAAAGTAGATCACAGGTGGGAAAGATGACAAAAGAAGAACGAGCAGAAAAATGGTTTCAGAATATTCCTGAAGCAGAAGCCATTCCTATGCAAACTAAAATGGAGATCTGTAGTCAGGTAGCGAAACGAATGGCGCTTATATGGCTTGGCCTACTTGGTGTGGAATGTTTGTTCCTATTCTGGGTCACTGGGGGCGAACTTTTTAATCAAGTAGCGGACTTTCTAAATCAGTTATCAGAAGGGAGTCCCACAAAAAATCGATATAAGGGTCTCGCACTTGCAGGGACTCTGATTTGTCTGCCTGTCTTGATTTTGCCTAGCGTTGTTGCCCATTTCTTTAGACAAGGTTGGATTCAAAAAGAAGCTGAAAAGGTAGTCAAAGTGATGCCCCCTGTTACAAGTGATCAGCCTTATCTAGATGGAGATGAGGGAGCAGATTTTGCGAGCATTTCAGGAAGAATCTTTGCGGATTGGGTGCTAGATGATGGTGAGAAGGAACAAAATGGCTTTGAACTTGAGGAAGTATGGCAGCAACTGGCAGCTGTCCAAGATGGTGATAGGGATTTTCTCATTTTAATACCTCAGCAACCAGTTAAACTAAAGGGGAGTCAGCATGTATCGGATTTTGTACAGGTTTGTCAGGATGAAGATTCGGACGGTTTTCATTTTGAGATCAGTGTTGCCGATGCCGAACGGATCGACGAGAATGTAATCTACGAAAAAAATGGGCTGAGCAAGAAAGAAACTCAAGACATGCTTCGGGCATATTTGGAGAACAGAGTCACATCAGAGCTAGAAGACTGGGAAATTGTACTAGATATGCGGACAAATGAGCAGAAAAATATCTTAATCTATCAGGAAATAACCCAATTGCTAACAGATGATAGTGAGGTACGATCTCGTTTGACCTCCTGTTTTGAATCACCGAAAGCCTATTTCAAGCAGTATGCAGATAGATACGACGAGCGGGGCATAGGCGAAGAAGTCGATGAAGCTACGATAAAATGGCTTGCTATTGCTGATGAACTGCTTGCTGTGGATGCAGTCATTGAGTTAGACTGGAAGACAGATAAGGACGAATTTCTGTACCAATTAACGCCTCTGGCAGCTAAGCAAACTCTTGATTTTGAGGAGAATTGGTTCGACGAGGATGGTGACATCCCTACTTGGTGTAAAGTTTTGGACGAAAGATGGGCTGGACACGATTTCTGTCTTGCTTGTATGGACATTGACAGCGATAGCTATGTCCTCTTTATCTGCAAGAGGGATATTCTGGAAAAATTAGTCACCTTGAGTCACATAATCAATCAGCGTTTCGGCCATGCAAAAAATATGTAATGGCTAGTGTATTTCAAGGAGGGAGTTCAAGATGACTTTTGCATTTAAGGATGCACCCAATACAGCCTGTATAGTTTGTCACCATGTCTTGGCTGGGAAAAATCCGATCACCTTTATCTCCCACGATGAAGAGGATGGCATGTGGCAATTTTTGTGTTCAGAAGACCATACTGGAGAGGATGCACGCCTCATTTCCCTAGCTGAAGCATTTAAACTAGACGCATCCATCGGACAAGTCGCGGATATACCTTGTGGCTATGCGGTGGAAAGAAAAGATGGGCTTGCTGGCTGGAAATCATGCCCATCCTAACAGTTGGGGTTCCGTCTAAGATAACTTGTATGAAAATGAAAGAAACCTAGAGATGCTTGGATATAAATTGGAAGAAAAACCATTTTGTGGTATAATTAAAGGTAGTAAGACAAGTTAAAGGAGGCCAGCAAATGGAAGCATACGAAAAAGTAGTAGAGATGCTAAATGAGCTAGATATTCCTTTTGAAATCGTGGAGCACGAGCCAGCCTTGACGACAGAGCAAGCTGATAGCTTTATCGAAGGGATCGAAGGTGTCCGTACCAAAACCATGTTTCTCACCAACAAAAAGAAAACAGCCTACTATCTGCTAATCATGGATGATCAAAAGCGTCTAGATATGGACCTCTTGAAAGACTTGGTAGGAGCCAATAGAATCCGTATGGCTTCCTCTGAGAGCTTGTTTGAAAAAATGAGCTTGCCCGCAGGAGTTGTTTCGCCTTTTGGCTTGCTTAACAATACTGACAAGGACATTCAAGTTTATTTCGACAAAGAAATCATGTCTGAAAAACGGATGAGTTTTCACCCCAATACCAACGAGAAAACCCTCTTTTTGGATACGAAAGATATACTCAAATTCCTAGAAGCCATTGGCTATGAGGCTCATATCATCGAGTTATAAATATTAAAGAAACCGACTAAGTTCATCTTAATCGGTTTTTTGATTATTCTACTTGACCGGGCCAAGCATTCATACCACCTTCTACGTTGATAACGGTGAGGCCTTGGGCGCTGAGAAATTGACAGGCAGAGGCAGAACGCACTCCACCTTGACAGATGACATGGTATTCATGGGCAGGTTTGAGTTCTTTGTAGCCTTGCTCCAAGGTACTTAACGGAAGATTTTTGGCACCTGGTGCATGTCCTGCTTGGAATTCATGTACTTCACGGACATCGATAAGATCTAGATTTTCATGTTGATATTTTTCATAAAAGTCAGCCATGCTGATATTAGTTACCATATTCTACTCCTTCTGGGTTAGCCATTTTGTATAGTGAATAAGCGCCGTCAAGGTTTTGGACGGTAAATCCTGCTTGTTTGAGGATACGCTCTGCGATATAGCTGCGCAAACCACTGTGGCAGCTAACGATGTAGGCTTGGTTCTTGTCCAGTTCGTCCAAGCGTTCCCGTAGTTCGTTTAGGGGGATGTGGATGGTGTCGACTTTGAGTCGACCACTTTGGAATTCGCCACTGGTCCGCACGTCTAGGAATTTCTTTCCTTTAGCTAGTTCGTCTTCGAGCTGGTACCATTGAACGTTGTCGCTGAGACCTTCAATAAGGTTCAAGGCTGCGTAGCCCAGCATATTGACGGGATCCTTGGCAGAGCCAAATGGTGGCGCATAGGTAAACTCTAACTCTGGTAAGTCAAAGACGGTGAGATTTCCCTTGATAGCAGTTGCTAGGATATCGATTCGTTTGTCAACACCTTTCTTCCCAACTCCTTGGGCACCATAGATTTTTCCAGTGGTTGGGTCAAAGAGGAGCTTCAAGGTCATATCAGTAGCGCCGGGATAATAACCAGCGTGGTCTTTACCGCTGACATGAAGGGCCTTGTAAGGAAGTTGATTCATGCTAAGGATACGCTCGCTGAGACCAGTCGAAGCAGCTGTCATATCAAAGGCACGAACGATTGCAGTGCCGATACTGCCCTTGTTTGTACGGCCGAGTCCTGCGATGACGTCCGCCACTTGGCGTCCCTGACGATTGGCAGGAGAAGCTAGAGAGATGAGGGCATCTTGGCCAGTAATCTCTTGCTTGACGACGATGGCATCTCCAACTGCAAAAATATCTTTTTGACTGGTTTCGTAGTGTTCGTCGACCAAGATACCGCCACGTAGTCCCAGTTCAATCCCAGCTGCCTGAGCCAGTTCGTTTTCAGGTTCAACACCGACAGAAAGGATGGTGAGGTCAGAAGCAATCTTTTGACCATTTTCGAGAACGATGGTTTTTCCTTGCTCTTCAAATCGAGTCGCAGACTGAGAAGTGATAACGCGAACGCCGTTTTTGACCAATTCTGCTTGGACAAAGGCCGCCATTTCCTGATCTAATGGTGGCAAGACATGGGGTGCTTTCTCCACGATGGTGACTTGCAATCCCCGTTTCGCCAGATTTTCAGCCATTTCAAGCCCGATAAAGCCTGCACCGATAACGACAGCTTCTTTTGGATGATTGTCCAAGGCTGCCATAATCTCATCGAGATCAGGAACATTGCGAAGCGTGTAGGCATTCTTAGCCTCTGCTAGCCCTTCAATAGCAGGAACAAATGGTTTAGCTCCCGGAGAGAGGATCAGCTTGTCATAGCTTTCTGTAAACTCTTGTCCATCATGCCGCACAGTTACAGTGTGTTCTTCTGGCGAAATCTGGATGACCTCGTGAAATGGTCGCACATCGAGATTAAAGCGTGCCTTGAGACTTTCAGGAGTTTGGACCAATAAACTCTCACGGTTTGCAATCTCTCCTGAAACATAGTAAGGAAGTCCGCAGTTTGCAAAGGAAACAAAGGGACCTTTCTCAAAAATAATGATCTCAGCATCTTCCATGAGGCGTCTGAGACGGGTTGCTGCTGACATACCGCCTGCAACTCCTCCGACAATGATAATTTTCATTGACTTTCTCCTTTATACTTCTAGATGACCTGACCTGTCCAAGCGCTCATACCGCCTCGGACATTGATGACATCGTAGCCTTTTTTCTTAAGCTTTTTCGCAGCTAGTTTGCTTCGTACACCAGAGTGACAAATGACATAAAGTGTTTCTGTTGTCGCTGGTGTGTAAGAACCGATTTCCGTTAAAGGAACATTTTTGGCATTTTTAATATGACCTCTACGGAATTCCATAGGCGTCCGAACATCCAGTAGCTGAATCGGTTCTTTGAGTTTAGCTTCTAACTCGCTGGTAGAAATACTGTCAATTTTTGTAAATAAGTGAAACATAGGCACCTCCAAATATACCCTTATGGGGTATATTAAATCATGAAGTCAAGCTTTTGTCAAGCAAGTTGTTTTGACTTGGGAGAGGGCTTGGT
Organism: Streptococcus mitis; assembly: GCF_003943905.1. Classification (GTDB taxonomy): domain Bacteria; phylum Bacillota; class Bacilli; order Lactobacillales; family Streptococcaceae; genus Streptococcus; species Streptococcus mitis_BC. The sequence goes on along the minus strand of NZ_RJNS01000005.1, from coordinate 83,742 downwards.
TTCGAGAGTCTAGAAAGCAGGCCATTCTTGACCTTTCAAAGGCTTTTTGATATGATGGGTCCAAAGTAAGTATGAGGTGATGAGATGACCAGCGAATACCAGAAAATGATAGCAGGAGAGCCTTACCATCCGTCGGATCCTGAATTACGGACCTTGGCGCAGGCTTCTCGCCAAAAACAGGCTACCTTTAACAAGGAAGAAGATCCCTTGAAGGGAGCGGATATTATCAAGACTTGGTTTGGCTCAACTGGGCAAAATCTTTATATCAATCCACGCTTGGTGGTGGACTACGGTGTCAATATCCATCTAGGGGAAAATTTTTATTCTAATTGGAACTTGACCATGCTGGATGTTTGTCCGATTCGCATTGGGAACAACGCCATGCTTGGCCCCAACTGTCAGTTTTTAACCCCACTCCATCCACTGGATCCGGATGAACGCAATTCAGGGGTTGAATATGGCAAGCCTATCACCATTGGAGATAATTTCTGGGCTGGAGGTGGCGTCATTGTCCTTCCTGGAGTGACACTGGGAAATAATGTCGTTGCAGGAGCAGGGGCCGTGATCACCAAGTCCTTTGGAGACAATGTTGTCCTAGGTGGCAATCCTGCGCGTGTTATCAAGGAAATCCCAGTAAAAGAAAACTAAAAAGAACAGCCCAGGCTGTTCTTTTTATGAGCTTTAGTCTTATAAATTTTTCTTCTTTGGCTTTTTGGGTTAGAGTGACATCGCACTTGGGGATGTTGCTTTTAAAAACTATTAAATGCATTTTAGTACTCTCAAATTGTTTCTAGTAGCCTTTTCAAAAGAATACTGAGCGAAACTGAATTTAAGGAAACTTTCAGAAAAGTTTTAGTTTTGTTTCAGGAATCTTCTGTAGACTGTCTAGCTATATCATACGAAGGAGAGGAAAAAGGTGTGAAATCAAAAAAATGGACCCTACTCGCAACGAGTTTAACGGCAATGGTGCTGATGGCAGCATGTGCCCAGTCAACAACTACATCCAATACCAATGCAACGACAAATAGTGCAACAACAACTGCAACAAAGACAAACCAATCATCCTATTTTACAGAGAAGGACTACGATACTTCTTATGATGAGAGCACAGCTTCTAAAATTGAGCTATCTGGCTCATCTGCAAACGTCTCTGGAGATGGGGTGACAGTCTCTGAATCAACAGTGACCATCACAAAATCTGGAACCTATGTGATTTCAGGTCAGTCTGACGGAGTGCAGATCAAGGTCGAGGCAGATAAGTCGGCAGATGTTCATCTAGTCCTAAAAGGTGCGACCATGACCAATACCAATGCAGCGATATCTGCGACATCAGCTGGCCATGTCTACTTGACTCTAGCAGAGGGAACCACCAACAGTCTCTCTGACTCAAGCTCTAACAGTGACGAAAAAGCAGACGCAGCTCTCTTTTCTAAGGTGGATTTGACCATCAACGGGAAAGGAACTCTCAATGTAGATGGCAAGAAGAACAATGGTATCAAGGCCAACGACACCCTCCACATCACGGGTGGAACCTATAACATCACAGCAATTGGCGATGCCTTTAATGTCAATGATGAACTCAACATCACTGGTACGACCATGACTATCGATGCCAAGGAAGATGGCGTAAAGGTGGACAATGACGAGGATACTTCAGTCGGAACCATGTACCTATCCAACAACAACATCACCGTCACAGCAGGAGATGATGGCATCCACGCATCAGGTGATTTGGTTATCGATAGTGGTACCTACACCGTCAAAAATTCGACAGAAGGACTTGAAGGTAAGTCCATCACTATCAACGGTGGGGACATTAGCATCTATTCGACAGATGATGGAGTCAACGCAGCTAATAAAAACGCCCAACAGAGTGAAATCTTCTTCACTATGAACGGTGGGAACCTGACAGTAGAAGTCGGCCAAGGGGACACAGACCCAATCGACTCAAACGGCAATATCACAGTTACAGGCGGAACCATTAAAATGACTGGTCAAACAGGTTTTGACTTTGATGGAACTGCGACCTACACAGGTGGAGATATCTATCTCAACGGTGAAAAACAAACGGAAATTGTCAACTCTATGCCTGGAGGTGGTGGACCAAATGGAGGCCCTCAAGGTGGCGGTCCAGCCCCTGGCGGACAAGGATAAAAAAGAATCTCCTTTCTCGAAAGAGAAGGGAGATTTTTGTGTTGTTACTAGAGGAAATGTAAAGACAACTCCTTGACACTCCGTCAGCTTTTGATACAATAGTACAAAATTACAGGAGGTGAGCTATGATTCAGAAACATGCGATTCCCATTTTAGAGTTTGACGACAACCCCCAGGCGGTCCTTATGCCAACACATGAGGAGCTAGATTTAAAGTTGCCAAAGAAGTGCATCTATGCGTTTTTGGAGGAAGAGATTGACCGCTACGCTAAGGAAGTAGGGGCGGATTGTGTTGGTGAGTTCGTTTCGGCCACCAAGACTTATCCAGTCTACGTCCTCAACTACAAGGGCGAGGAGATTTGTCTGGCCCAGGCGCCCGTAGGCTCTGCCCCAGCGGCCCAGTTTATGGATTGGTTGATTGGCTATGGTGTGGAGCAAATCATCTCCACTGGAACCTGTGGCGTACTAGCCGATATAGAGGAGAATGCCTTTCTCGTCCCTGTTCGCGCTCTGCGAGATGAGGGGACCAGCTACCACTATGTAGCGCCTTCTCGTTATATGGAGCTACAGCTTGAGGCTATCTCTGCCATTGAGCAAGTCTTGGAGCAAAGAGGCATTCCCTATGAGGAAGTCATGACCTGGACGACAGATGGTTTTTACCGAGAGACGGTTGAAAAGATTGCCTATCGCAAGGAAGAAGGCTGTGCTGTTGTGGAGATGGAGTGCTCTGCTCTTGCGGCAGTAGCTCAGCTACGTGGCGTTGTCTGGGGAGAATTGCTCTTTACTGCAGATTCCCTGGTGGATCTGGACAACTACGACAGTCGTGACTGGGGTTCAGAAGCTTTTGATAAGGCGCTCGAACTCTGTCTTGCTATTGTGCACCACATGTGAGTGCTCTTACTGTTTTTGTGGTACAATGTAGCTATGTTATTCAAATCTTTTTTGGAAAAAATCAAGACGACTCTGGTTCGATTATCACCAGCCCGTCGTATCTTTTTAAGTTTTGCCCTAGTTATCTTCTTGGGTTCGCTCCTTTTAAGTCTTCCCTTTGTGCAAGCAACAACGTCACAAGCGACCTACTTTGACCATCTCTTTACGACTGTGTCCATGGTCTGTGTGACAGGGCTCTTCACCCAGCCAGTGGCCTCTACTTACAATATCTGGGGTCAATTGATTTGCATGCTGTTGATCCAGATCGGTGGTTTGGGGCTTATGACCTTTATCGGAATCTTTTATATCCAAGGGAAACAAAAGCTCAGTCTTCGTAGCCGTGAGACTATTCAAGAAAGTTTTAGTTATGGGGAAACCCAGTCCTTAAAGGACTTCATCCGCTCGATCTTTTTGACGACTTTTCTGGTAGAAGGGCTCGGTGCCTTTCTACTGAGTTTCCGCTTCATTCCTGAATTTGGATGGGGGCGAGGGATGTTAACCTCTATCTTTTTGGCTATTTCAGCTTTCTGCAATGCTGGATTTGATAATTTTGGAAGTACGAGTTTGGCAGTCTTTCAGACGGACCCTTTGATCAATCTAGTGATTGCAGGATTGATTATAACGGGTGGTCTAGGATTTATGGTCTGGTTTGACCTAGCGACCCAGTTTGGGAAAAAGAAAAAACGCCGTCTTCGCTTTCATACTAAGCTGGTTCTCTTTTTAACGGCGGGAATTCTGCTCTTTGGAACCGTATCGACTTTGTTCATCGAGTGGAACAATTCAGGGACGATTGGGAATCTCAGCGTCCCAGAGAAACTGCTGGTTAGCTTTTTCCAGACTGTCAGTATGAGGACAGCAGGCTTTGCTTCTATTGATTACACCCAGGCTCGACCGGTCACCTTGCTGATCTACATCTTGCAGATGTTTCTGGGTGGGGCGCCTGGAGGGACAGCAGGGGGACTCAAGATTACGACCTTCTTTGTCTTGTTAGCCTTCGCTCGTAGCGAACTATTGGGCTTACCTCATGCCAATGTGGCTCGGAGAACTATTGAACCTCGAACCGTGCAAAAATCTTTTAGTGTCTTTATTATCTTCTTGCTAACATTCTTGCTGGGCTTGATTCTACTAGGGATAACAGCAGAGGGAAATCCGCGCTTTATCTACCTCATGTTTGAGACCATTTCAGCCCTTGCGACAGTTGGGGTGACGGCAAATTTAACACCAGAGCTAGGCAAGATAGCCCTCAGCATCGTTATGTTGTTGATGTTTATCGGCCGTATTGGTCCCTTGACACTACTGGTCAGTGTAGCGGAATACCAGCCAGACAAGAAAGATACGATTCACTATATGAAGGCAGATATCACTATCGGATAAGAAAGGAAGAACGATGTCAGATCGGACAATTGGAATTTTAGGCTTGGGAATTTTTGGGAGCAGTGTTTTGGCTGCCCTAGCCAAGCATGACATGAATATCATTGCTATTGATGACCACGAGGAACGCATTAATCAATTTGAACCAGTGCTGGCGCGTGGAGTAGTTGGAGATATCACGGATGAAGAACTCCTTCTATCAGCGGGGATTGACACCTGTGATACCGTAGTTGTCGCAACGGGTGAAAATCTGGAGTCCAGTGTTCTCGCGGTTATGCACTGCAAGAGTCTAGGAGTGCCGACCGTTATTGCCAAGGTCAAAAGCCATACAGCTAAAAAGGTGTTGGAAAAAATTGGTGCGGACTCAGTCATCTCACCAGAGTTTGAAATGGGGCGCTCATTGGCACAGACCATCCTCTTTCATAACAGCGTAGACGTCTTTCAGCTGGACAAGAATGTATCGATTGTTGAGATGAAAATCCCCCAATCATGGGTAAGTAAAAGTCTCAGTCAGTTAGATCTACGTGGGCGATACAACCTCAACGTACTTGGTTTTCGTGCCTACGAAAATGCTCCTCTGGATGTCCAATTCGGACCCAATGACCTTTTGCAGGCAGATAGCTATATCATGGCCGTCATTAATAACCAACATCTGGACACCCTAGCTGAACTGAGTGAGTAGGAGAGGAAGGGCTACTCTCTTTCCAAATAATTAACGAGTCAATATAAGCATTTTATAAGAGGGATTTAAGAAAAATTTTAACTTTTTCTTAATCCCTTTTAATTTTAGGAGATTATACTAGAGTCATCAAAAAAAAGAAAACTCTAAGGAGAATCCTATGAAATTCAATCCAAATCAGAGATATACTCGTTGGTCTATTCGCCGTCTTAGTGTCGGTGTTGCTTCAGTTGTTGTGGCTAGTGGCTTCTTTGTCCTAGTTGGTCAACCAAGTTCTGCACGTGCTGATATCGTCAATCCGACTCCTGCCCAAGTCGTGCCAGACGCTGCTTCGGTGAGTGAAAAGAACGACTTACCAGCAGAGGTTCTCAAAAAAGCAGTCGATGTAGCTCTTCCTTCAGAACAGTCTGTTCCAACACCTAAAGCAAGTTTGGATACGACAAGCTCTTCAGAAAAAGCGGACGCAACTGCTAAAGAGCCGGCAGTAGCGCCAAAAGAAGAAGTGCAAGCACAACCTGACTCTAAGAAACAAACAGAAGATGCAGTTAAACCTGCGGAAAGTCCTGCGTCTACAGTTTCTGGGCAAGACCGTGAAGCCAGTGAAGCGCAACCAGCGACCACACCAGCTGAAGTACAAAAAGGTGTGGCTGACAACACCAAAGATACAGTAGATGTTCCAGCTACTTACTTGGACAAGGCTAATTTCCCAGGACCATTCACAGCTGGTGTCAACCAAGTTATTCCATACGAATTCTTCGCTGGTGACGGCATGTTGACTCGTCTTATCTTGAAAGCCTCTGATAAGGCTCCATGGTCAGACAATGGTTCAGCTAAAAATCCAGCTCTCCCACCAGTAGAGAAATTGGGCAAAGGCCTTTACTTCTACGAAGTGGACTTGGCTGGCACCCAAGGCAAATCAGATAAAGAGTTGCTTGACCTTTTGAAACAAAATGGTACACAAAGCTATAAAGCTACTATCAAGGTGTACGGTGCAAAAGACGGCAAGCCTGACTTAACTAATCTGGTAGCGACTAAAAATTTGGATGTCAACTTGAATGGTTTGACCACCCCAGCTGAAGTGCAAAAAGGTGTGGCTGACAACACCAAAGACACAGTAGACGTCCCAGCTTCTTATTTGGATAGAGCCAACTTCCCAGGACCATTCACAGCGGGTGTCAACCAAGTCATTCCATATGAATTCTTCGCTGGAGACGGCATGTTAACTCGCCTTATCTTGAAAGCCTCTGATAAGGCTCCATGGTCAGACAACGGTTCAGCTAAAAATCCTGCTCTCCCACCAGTAGAGAAATTGGGCAAAGGTCTTTACTTCTATGAAGTGGATTTAGCAGGCACCCAAGGCAAATCTGACAAGGAGCTGCTTGACCTTTTGAAACAAAATGGAACTCAAAGCTATAAAGCTACTATCAAGGTGTACGGTGCAAAAGACGGCAAACCTGACTTAACTAACCTCGTAGCGACTAAAGATTTGACTGTTAATTTGAATGGCTTAACCACTCCAGCTGAAGTGCAAAAAGGTGTGACTGACAACACCAAAGACACAGTAGATGTCCCAGCTTCTTACTTGGACAAAGCTAACTTCCCAGGACCATTCACAGCGGGTGTCAACCAAGTCATTCCATACGAATTCTTCGCAGGTGACGGTATGTTGACTCGTCTCATCTTGAAAGCCTCAGACAAGGCTCCATGGTCAGACAATGGTTCAGCTAAAAATCCAGCTCTTCCACCAGTAGAAAAATTGGGCAAAGGTCTCTATTTCTATGAAGTAGATTTGGCAGGCACCCAAGGAAAATCAGATAAAGACCTTCTTGACCTCTTGAAACAAAACGGTACACAAAGCTATAAAGCTACCATCAAGGTGTATGGTGCGAAAGATGGCAAACCTGACTTAACTAATCTGGTAGCGACTAAAGATTTGGATGTTAACTTGAATGGCTTGACCACACCAAATCAGGTCAAAGAGTCTGTTGTTAACAATGTCAAAGACATGATTGATGTTCCAACTAGCTACCTTGAAAAAGCAAATGTTCCGGGTCCATTCTTGGCCGGTGTCAACCAAGTTATTCCATACGAAGCTTTTGGTGGAGATGGTATGTTGACTCGCCTCTTGTTAAAAGCTTCAGACAAAGCCCCATGGTCAGACAACGGAACAGCTAAAAATCCAGCTCTATTGCCACTTGAAGGCTTGGCTAAAGGCCAATATTTCTACGAAGTGGATTTGAATGGCAATACGGTTGGCAAAGATGGTCAGGCCTTGCTGGATCAACTTCGAGCTAACGGAACCCATACATATCTAGCTACTGTTAAAGTCTATGGCGCTAAAGATGGCAAACCTGATTTGACCAATCTGATTGCTACTCGTCAAGTAACGATTCGACTTCATGGATCAGAAATGGCGACAATACCATCTCAACAAGGTCAGATGAATACGAAGCCTTCTGAAACAGGCTCTACAGGTACGACTGAGGGTATGATGGGTACAAATCACCATATGTCAGATATGAAAGTAGATCAACCAGCTTCTAGCCCAATGGCTAATATGATGAAAAAAGATGATAAAGCGATGTTACCAAATACTGGGGAAGCTAAAACGGCTACAGCTGGCCTTGGTATCTTTGGTCTAGCCTTGGCAGGTCTTGTTGGACTTTTGGGTTTGACAAGCAAACGAGAAGATTAAGATTCAAATCACTTAAACATTAGAGAAAATAGTGTTATACTAAAGCAAGTATAACACTGTTTTTATCAAAGGAGTGTCAGATGAAAAAGACAATTTTGCTGGTTGATGATGAGATAGATATTTTAGATATTCAAAACCGCTATCTTATACAGGCAGGTTACGATGTTTTGGTCGCCTATGATGGTAAGGAGGGATTAGAACTTTTCAGAAAAAAATCTATCGACCTCATTATCACAGATATCATGATGCCCAATATGGACGGTTATGATTTTATCAGCGAAGTTCAGTATATCGCTCCGGATCAACCCTTCCTCTTTACAACTGCTAAGACAAGCGAACAGGATAAGATTTATGGATTAAGTTTGGGGGCAGATGATTTTATAGTCAAACCCTTTAGTCCACGCGAATTAGTTTTAAGAGTGAATAATATTTTGCGTCGCCTTAGTCGTGGAAGAGAGACAGAACAAATCGAGTTTGGTGACTTGGTAATCAACCATGTGACTCATGAAGTTCGCATTGGGGATCAACCTCTGGAATTGACAGTAAAATCCTTTGAACTTCTATGGATATTGGCCAGCAATCCCGAGAGAGTCTTTTCAAAGACGGAACTTTACGAGAAGGTATGGCAAGAGGACTATGTGGATGATACCAATACACTCAATGTTCATATCCATGCTTTGAGGCAAGAGTTGACCAAGTATACAAATTCAAATGCTCCTGCTATCAAAACTGTCTGGGGTTTGGGCTATAAGATGGAAAGACCAAGAGGTAGAAAATGAAATTAAAAAACTATATTTTAGTGGGGTATCTAGTGTCTACTCTACTAACGATTTTGGTCGTTTTCTGGGCAGTCCAACGAATGTTGATTGAGAAAAGTGAAGTTTACTTTCTAGTTGGGATGACCTTAATTGCTAGTTTCATTGGCGCTGCAGTGAGCATCTTTCTTTTGTCACCTGTGTTCTCTTCTCTGAAACATTTGAAAAAACAAGCTCAGGATATAGCCAGCAAGGATTTCAGCACAGAAATTGAAACAAAGGGCCCATTAGAATTTCAAGAGCTTGACCAGGCTTTTAATGACATGTCCCACAAATTGCAGGCTACCTTTCAATCACTTGATGAGAGCGAGCAAGAAAAGAGAATGATGATTGCGCAGCTCTCTCACGATATTAAAACTCCCATTACCTCCATTCAGGTTACTGTGGAGGGAATTCTAGATGGAGTGATTAAGGAAGAGGAGCGGCTCCACTACTTAGCCACGATTGGTCGGCAAACTGAGCGTCTAAACAAGCTAGTGGAGGAATTGGATGTTTTGACTCTGAACACCCAAACTCAAGTTACTGCTGATGAAGAAGTCGAAGAGGTCTTTTTAGATCAGCTGTTGATTGAGTCAATGAGTGAATTTCAACTCCAGATTGAACAAGAGGAGCGAGATGTTTACATTCAAGTGTCACCTGAGTCGGCGAAAATCAAGAGCCATTCTGACAAACTTTCTCGCATTCTGGTCAATTTGTTAAACAATGCCTTTAAATATTCAGAACCAGGAACCAGAATCGAGGTTCTTGCCCAATTAACAGAACAAGAGCTAACAATCAGTGTGAAAGACGAGGGGCAGGGGATCCTTCCTGAAGATTTGGAAAAGATCTTTAAACGACTTTATCGTGTAGAAACTTCGCGCAATATGAAGACGGGTGGACATGGATTAGGACTTGCGATTGCACGCGAACTAGCCCATCAGCTTGGTGGCGAAATCACAGCAGAAAGTCAATATGGCTTAGGGAGCAAGTTTACATTCAGTCTCAAATTGAAATAAAGCTGTAAAATTCCTTTACAAATCTAGCTTTTCATGGTATAATAGCCTTTGTGTGAAATAGCAGCAGGAAAGCATGAAGCTCGTCAACAGGTGTCTTATGACAAGTAACCTTGGCTGTTTAGGCGAAGGGCATCTGCACGAATCAGGGCTTTCTAAGTGACTATTTCCACCGAAATATTATTTATATCAGGAGGACATACATATGTCACGTTATACAGGACCATCTTGGAAACAAGCTCGTCGCCTTGGCCTTTCACTTACAGGTACAGGTAAAGAATTGGCACGTCGTAACTACGTACCAGGACAACACGGACCAAACAACCGTTCTAAATTGTCAGAATACGGTTTGCAATTGGCTGAAAAACAAAAACTTCGTTTCACTTACGGTGTAGGTGAAAAACAATTCCGTAACTTGTTCGTACAAGCTACAAAAATCAAAGGCGGAATCCTAGGTTTCAACTTCATGCTTCTTTTGGAACGTCGTTTGGATAACGTTGTTTACCGTCTTGGTCTTGCGACTACTCGTCGTCAAGCTCGTCAATTCGTAAACCACGGTCACATCCTTGTTGACGGAAAACGTGTTGATATCCCATCATACCGCGTAACTCCAGGTCAAGTGATTTCAGTTCGTGAAAAATCATTGAAAGTTCCAGCAATCCTTGAAGCAGTAGAAGCAACTCTCGGACGTCCAGCATTCGTATCATTCGACGCTGAAAAATTGGAAGGTTCATTGACTCGCTTGCCAGAACGCGACGAAATCAACCCAGAAATCAACGAAGCGCTTGTCGTTGAATTCTACAACAAAATGCTTTAATTTTAAGAAATATCTTACAGAAAGCCTACAACAGTGGGCTTTTTGCTTTGTCTTAAAACGTTGATTTCTGGGTTTGCTTAGATATTTGCTAGATTGATTTCATAGCCGTTTCAAAGAATGAGACGGCTTTTTTGGCGTTCTCTTTTGAGAGGTGGCTATATATATCCATGGTCATACTGATTTGTGAATGACCTAGGCGGTGCTGAAGCTCCTTGTAAGGTATGCCAGAGTTAAGCAGTAAACTAGCGTGGGTATGACGGAAACCGTGAAAGCCAATGTTAGGAACGTCAGCATGTTTGAAGTGGGTTCTTAATCTGGTTTGTAAGGTTCGATTATTGGGGTACTCATGTATGAAGTCAGAAAAGACCACCGTTTCAGTACGTCCAAGTTGCCAAGCCTCTTGTATTTGCCTACGTTTATATTGCTTGAGCATAGCGACTGTTTGGCGGTCTATATCTATATCCCGATAGCTAGACTTTGATTTTGGGCTATTGATTTCTTGCTTATAGTTTAGAGTCTTTGTGACGTGGACAATGGCATTTTCTAGGTCAATATCTGACCAGGATAGGGCTAAAGCTTCATTGATACGGCAACCAGTGGCCAGTAGAAACTTGTAAAGTGTAATCTCGTAAAAATGGCGGTACTTGTTACTGTCTAAACTATCGAGATAGCCAAGAAACTTTTTAAGCTCCTGATTGTCAAAATGTTTGATCTTGTGGCGGTTTGCTTTTTGATTGTTTCGAGGTAACAAGACCTCACGGGCTGGATTGAATGGGATAGCTTGCATAATGACACCATATTGAAGAATACGCTTGTTAAGCGCGTGGATTTTATCATAATGCAGATACGCCCCAGTCTCTCCTTTATTAGTCTTTTCTGCCAGTTGGTTGACGATGGATTGAATAAGTGGAGTTGTCAGCTTATCGAGCTTGTATGAGCCAAATAGAGGTAAAACGTGGGCTTTTAAGAGCTTTCTAGTAGCGTCTTGACTATTTGGCTTCACAGTATGTTTGTGATTATCCCACCATAGGCTAGCTAGCTCCTCGTAGGTGGATATAGTAGAAGCTTGAAACCTGGTCGATCCGTTTACCTTAAAGTCTATAATTGCGTCTTGGGCTTTTTGCTTGACCTCTTTTTTAGTGCGCCCCGTGACTTTCGTTGTGACTTGTTTGCCTGTTACCTGATCAATGCCTAGATAGACACTAGAGCGGTAGACTATTGACCCGTCTTTTTTACTATGTTGCGTTATTTTCATGATGATAAACCTTTCTAAAATACATCAGCAGGCAAGCTATTATTAAAAAGGTTTTAGATTGTGGTTTATATCATGCCAGGGCTTCATAGTTTGCGCCTATTTTAATTTGTTTTCGGGAGTTTGGCTCAGATTATTCATTGTAACCAATGCCCCAGTATGGAATATATTGCATATTCTTTTTACCAGCATTTTCATCATAAATTTTTATTTTATTATTTTCTAATGCAAGAGAAATGAGTTTGGAAGCAACGGATGATTGTTTATTTGTTAATCCGAATCTTTTTCTAAGTGTGCTATTTGTCATATAATCATCTTCGATGTATAGTATAGCAGAATGATAATAAATAGCATTTATTTTTTCTCTATTACCCATTTCCTGGATACTTCGTCGTTGGTGTAAAGTAACAACAGTATAATTATCTTTAGCAGATATATCAGGAGCGGGTAGATGATTTAATTCTAGCGTCAATATAATCTTGTCTATACCACTTCCGCGAGATTCTACTAAATGCATCTTTCGAAACAGATTAGCTAAATCTTCATTTCGAGAATAAGGAGGCATGTCAAGTAATCTTTCTGGACGATTAAGAGGAGATCCTGGATTTGTGAATACAATTCTATTATCGAATATTTCAATTGTTGGGGAGCTACCTTTTACAGAAAAATCCTGATGTACAATTTGATTTGCGACAATTTCACGTATTACAAGAGGAGGATAATCTGTATCAGAGGTAATTTGCCCATTTTCTTTTAATGTCTCTGGATTTCTAGGTAAATGACTTTTGATAAATTTTAGCAAACCATCAAAACCAACGGCAGCTCCTTTACTTGCTGTGTTATCGGCCACTGCACTAAGTTTATTATTTCCATCATACCTAATTACTCGTAAAGCATGAGATGATAGGTTTTCAAAGTTATTAATATTCTTTGCGAAAGTAAATGCCCCCATATTGGTTAGATTAAAAGTTTTTCCAGAAGATTCTATAATTCCATCGTTTATCATATAAGTAATTATTTCTTCGTCAGTTGAGCCAACAAAATAGCCTAGCATCTTCAAATAAGAATTAATATCAAGTAATTCTTTGATTTTATCAAAGGTACATGCGGTTTTTGCAAATTCTCTTTCGAATGATCGTGCTTCAAAGGATTTCCATAACTCTCTCTCTTTTTCGGGATAGTCCTTTAAGTTTTTCAATGAAGAGCCGCTTCTAATGTACCGACTACCATTAAAAGCAATAGGTCTACCAGCTTTCATATGGATAACTAGAACGACAACATGATTTTGATTAATATCATATTCTTCAAACCGAATTGTAATACGAGGGTCAAGCATTCGTTCTAACCAAGTAATAAATGGTTCTCCACCATGTTTTTCAGTTTTTGGGTAGAATTTTGTACCGACGATCTCTTTTGAATCATCGTCAATTCCCCAAATTAGGTACGAAAATTGTCGATTTAAAATTGCTGATGAATTGGCCAAAGCTGATATATATTTACCTATACGTTCATGATCATTATTATTTACTTTATATTCAATAATTTCATCTTCGTTTTTAGTCAATAATTTTAATAATTTTTCTGAATCTTTATTTTCCATAATTTTTATTTTCCAAGTGATTTCTAAATGAGTTAAAAACACTGTTAAATCAACGTTTTTTTATTTTCCAAGTAAATTCCACGCGCCCAAAAGTTGAACTATACAGTTTTGTTGATGTCGACAAAATTAGTAGAATTTTTTAGGGGGCAACTGGTTAAATGTTACAACGAACAAAGAGCGAAGTAAGAGAAGTCACGCGCTTCAGGATTGTTGGATATTGTGGCGCGTGGGTTTAGAATCCTTTCCTCCATGGTTCTTTTTCTTTCTTTTGTTCCTCCTTAATCTTAGTGGCCATTTTTACTTTTTCAGCCATATCAGAAACCAGATTCTTTATTATCTTTTTATCTTCCTTAGGGAGTATTCCATAATTTAGTAATAACTCTTCTTCATCGGTATATGAAAGCTGATTTACTGCAGATAAGAATGAAGTAAGATTAGAATAATCAGGTTCATCATGACCAGTTATATATCGCTCTTCCAGCACCTTCATTAAATCATCGCCAAGAATAGAATAAACCCTAGCCTTTACATGGTTATTTGGATCATCGGGATCCTTTTGGTAAAGTTGATAGCTTGCTTCTTGGCTGTCTCTATACTCACTGTGCCCTAACAAGTATCCAACGGATACATTGAATAAGTCGGCTAGCAGTTTAGCCTTTTCGGATCCAATAGAGTGCTTTTCATTTTCCCAATTTGAAATAGTTAGTTTAGTAGTACCTATTTCATTAGATAACTCTTCTTGAGTTAGACCTTTTTCTTTTCGCAATTCTTTCAATCTATTCATAATTTTTGTTACCTTTCATAGTTGATTATACACAAGAGTTTTTAAAAAATCAAAGAAAACTATATATTTTTTAAAAATATTGTTGACAGATAATAAAAAACTATATATAATAACAGTAAAGGTATAGAAAACTATATCAAAAATTCCCCATGTTACCTTTTCGCTTTCAATCTATGGGGAGGTTGCTTTTTTAGAAAGGGGGAAACCTATGAGCAAACTACGAGGCTATCGGGTTATGTTAGGACTAACTCAACAACAGATGGCGGACAAGCTAAAAATTTCTTTGCAGTCATACAACAACAAAGAATTAGGTAAAACACCATTCAATGACAAAGAACGCCTAGCGATTAAGTCAATGGTTGCAGAAATCAAATCAGATATAACCATAGATGAACTATTTTATAGCTAGAAAGGAGCAAACTAATGGAACTAGTCTACATGGACGGTAAGAAAGAGCCGTACACATTAAGTAGTATTGTGGCAGAATGTGCAGAAGTTAAGCACAGACATTTAAAAATTTTGCTGAATAAGCACCGAGAGGACTTTGAAAGCTTCGGAAAGGTGCAATTTAAAATTTCACCTTCAGGGAGTGGGCAAAATGTACGGGACTATATTTTAAATGAACAACAAGCAACATTGCTGATCACTTACTTACGAAATACAGAACTCGTAAAAGAGTTTAAGAAGAACCTAGTCAAAGCATTCTTTGAAATGCGTGAGGAACTTTCTAAGTTTCGTATGCAGAGGGCGCTAGAAAAGCCAAAAAGAAAAACACTGCATGACAGCATTGAGAACTGGGAACAAGCACCAAAGCACGCGCATAGCACCATGAACAACTTGCTACTAAAAGCAGTAACCGACAGGAACGCTAAACAGTTAAGGGAAGAACGTGGGGGCTACAATGGCATTGATAGCTTGACCAGTGACGAGCTGGAACAGTACCAAGCGTTTGAGGACATGGTAATAGCCATGATTGGCTTAAATATGAGTTATCAAGAAATTAAGTCCATGGTATTCAGAAATAAAAAACCACGCACTAAATGCGCGTGATCGCAACAAAAAAGGCTTACCGAGACCAATCAGCAAAGCCTTTCACACTAACACTAAAACGAATTTAACAAAAAGCAGGCAAGCTATTATTAAAAGGGTTTTAGTAAAGATTTATACCTAGATTATAGCATATTTAGGACATTTTGACCATACGGAGAGCGCCAACTCTTAAAACTGGTACTTTCTCACGCTTTCAAATATTGGCGACTCTGAGCGTGAGGAATGTGAGCAGGAAAGACATTAAAAAGCTGTCAAAGCAGGACAAGCCCAGCAGGGCAATTACACAAACATAGAAACAGAGGTAAAAAACATGGATACATACTTTGAAGATTTTGAAAAAGAGCTGGGACTTGTAGAGGAAAAGCTAGATATTTTATCAGAGTGGCATTTATCCAAGGAACACCATGGAGCAACAGAAATTGCTGAAGATTGTAGATCAGCAATTAGTCAGTTATGGAT
Organism: Streptococcus mitis; assembly: GCF_003943905.1. GTDB lineage: Bacteria > Bacillota > Bacilli > Lactobacillales > Streptococcaceae > Streptococcus > Streptococcus mitis_BC. The sequence continues at coordinate 68,145 of NZ_RJNS01000005.1, read as the reverse complement.
TCAGTTTTACAAATTATCTGAAGCATATAAAAAGCAAGAGGCAAGTCATGAGGATTTCTTTAATAGGAATGTTGAGAATTTGCTTGGAGAATTAAAAAAATATGACGACGAATGCACAGAAAGGCATGGTGAAGCTCCTGACTGGTTGCTATTCAGTTTCTTAGATCAAGCAATAAAAGAAAACAATTTAAGTAATGGGATCAATCACACAACTGCTTCAACCTGGACGTATTTACGTAGCTTGATTATAAAGGATTTGAAAGAAAGAGGGCTGTTGAAATGAACGAGCTAGATTTAACCAATACACAGGCGGTTATCTTTTCCGTGGTACTGATTGGCTTACTACTTTATCTAAACCACCGAGATCGCCAAAAAAGCGCCCAAATTGAGCGAGAAAGCACACGGGAGATAGAAACACCTAGCAAGGATTTAACCCCTGAATATGGGCGATATATCCAGCTTGCAGGGGTAGACGTATGGGGAGGAATTGAATGAGTCTAACAATGAATGACAAGCGAGTATTAAGACTAATCAAGGTCGGGGCTGAGAACTCCATAACAGGGGCAGAAATCAGCCTAATCACTAAACTAGCAGAAAGAACTGTACAGGACATTATCAGCCGTCTAATCACGCGCTACGGTGTTCCTATCGTTGGGGTTCGGCATGGAGCTTTTAGAGGCTACTTTATCCCAGCTAACAAAGAGGAGCTACTGGACGGAGCAAAGGCATTCTATAATCAAGTACAAGAGGAGCAGAAGCGACTAACTGTCCTTTTGAATGCCGATTTAGAGAGCTACAAGCTACTACTGAAAGGGGCGGAAGACTATGTTTAGTTTAAGCAAAGAAAGCGAAAACGAGTTAGCCCATGGTGTTTTAAACCTTGTAGAAAAATACCTGGAGGCGCGTGATATACTTAAACCGCGTTTGACAGGTTTAATCTCAGCTCAGGAGGCAATGGCTGAGTTAGATATAAAGTATAAGACACTCCAAAAGTGGGAGGAAGCAGGGCTAAGACGATACCAGCCACCACTAGAAGACACTAGGAAAATCTATTATAGAGTTTCTGACTTGTTGAAGTTTCTGGGGGTGGAGAATGGCTAGCTTTGAAAGATTCCCCGGACAGAGAAAATCTGTCCGGACTACCAACGGCTACACTTGGAAAAATAGACAATTAACGCTTGAGCAACGCAAAGAGTTACAACAATTAAAGAAAATGAAAAAGAAACGATTGAAAAACCAGAAAGGATAACCAATGACAGAAATTAAAAAACTAGGACAAGTTCCTGCTGAGACAATAGGGCCATCTGCTAGCATTTTGACAGGATTGTTGAGACGCGGGCAAGTATTGGGTATATCGGCGCCAAGAAGATCCTTAAAGACTAGCGTAGTTATCTCCCTAGCTCTATCTTTAGCCCAGGGGAGTAATTGGCTAGAGTGGAAGAGTAAAAGAGCTTTCAACGTCTTGTATATCAATACGAATCATAAAGAAAACGACTGTTTTAGTAAGTTCATGCAGATTGCCCAACTTTTAGAAGTTGAGCAAAAAGATCTTGACAATATTTCTATCTTAACTCTTCCAAAGTCAACGGCTTTAGAAGAGTTAGCCAAAGTTGTAAAAGATAAAGTACCAAACAACGCTTTTCAAGTGGTTATTATTGATAGTATTGATAATTTGAAATTACTACAGTTTGGGGGCTCCTTAGGGGATTATTTACAACAGATTAACCAACACGTAGGCGGCGGCCTGATCTATACACAAAGTCATAGAGATAGACCGAAAGGGACTACGGAAAGTTCAGACTTTGCGCAGTGGTCAGAGTCTCTAGCTCATTGCGATAGCTTGTTGGAATTTTTCAAGATGGAATTAGATCCAGAATTGTTACGCCTAGAGAGGCTAGAAGCCGTCTGGGATTTGGCCAAGAATGTAATGACTACGCACAATAAAAGATATTTTCAGCTAAACGTAACAAATAATTATATCAGTTTTAAAAACAAGAGAGCAACAAGCGAGGATCTACGAAATCATATTGAGGTAGCGCTAGAACATTTACCTACTGAACAAACGCAGGAAATTCTAACACATTTTGATAACATAGATTTGCCGTTAAAAACGCGAACTTATTGGAGACTTGAAGCAGTTACCTCGGAAGCTTATTACGACGGGGAGAAAAATTTTCTTTTCTACTATCCACAGTTGATAAATGATAAGGAGAAAATATTAGCCTATCACGAACCAGGGTTACCACTTTCAAAAGAACAGAAAGAAAAAGCATGGGCTAATGAAGAAACAAAAGAAAAAGCGACAAACAAATTAAAATCTATGATAGCAAACTTTGAACAGGCGAATAATAGACTACCCAATAAGTCAGAGCTTTCTCGTTTTGCCAAAATCAGCAGACCTACCTTAGACAAATTGATTGATGAATCCGATAATAACATAGTGGTCATCGATGGAATGATACAAGAAAATCCTGCTTATTAACAACTTTAAATATGTAAAGAGTTGTAAACTTTACAAATGTAAAAGTTGTAAAAAGTTGTAAAAAAGTGTAAAAATTTTACATGATTTTACACCTTTACAAACGTAAAATTTACACCTCTTTACAACTCATTGTAAAAGATGTAAAACAATTATTTTTTTACACTTGTAAAATATAAAGCATAACTCAAAAAGCGTTGGTATTATTGGATTTTTTAGGAGTTGTAAAGACTTGTAAAGGATTGTAAATTTTACAGATGTAAAAGGAGGGACATGACTAGAATAGCCTAGCGTCAATTCTAGTTTGTCCAATTTTCGTGAAATGTGGAAGTAAGGAACAGGAACAGGGGCGATTGAGCTACGCCCCCTGTAACCCTGTCCTTTAACACTTCCACGTTGCGCGGATATATATTGTAAAAAATGGAGTAGTGAACTAGTGGTAAAGAAGAGATTAAATAAACGAGTTATCCAAGACAAAAATTTTTTAGCCTTCAAGTCAATGCCCTACATGGAAAATATTGGAGAGGTTATTAAGTGGGCTGGTGAGAACGAACCGATGAGATATATTTTTGATAGAGTAAGAAAGTATTTAGTATTTGATAAAGCTATTTGTAAGTGGCAAGGTAGGAATTATGGAAAGCAGTCCAGGGAGTTGCTTTCTAAAACCCCACGTTTAAGGTACATCACAAAGAGTATATATGAGAAGATGGAAGAAAGTGAATTGGATCTTCTTCCACCACAAAATGGAGGTTCTGCTTCTTATATTTCTGAATGGGAAACTTTTAAAAACAGTGAGCTTGTCCAAACCTTGAAGCATGAAGACAAACTACTAAAATATTTTGTAATTTTAGCTATACAACAGGGGTATATTATTCTCGATAACCGTAAAAAATTTGTTGGTATTGATTATTGAAAAATAGAAAAAGGAGAAAAAACATGACACTAAAAACATTTTCAGACAAAGCAAAAACATTTACTTTCACTTACGAATTTCAAGACCTAGATACTGCTATGGTAGCAGGTCACGCGCTACTGGGATATATGACTGGAACATATTGCCAGCCTGTAATCTCATTGACCTACAAGGATAAAGGAACGCTAGTGGCTGAGTATGTGGAGGATAACAAGCTAAACAAGACCTTCAAGCGCATTTGTGACAGTTTCAAAGACTATTACAATCAACCAGAGGAGCTTGAAGCATTTGAAGAACGTTATAAACAGGAGCGCGTGCTTCAACTCAAAGAGTCAGAGGACTTTGAGAGTTTGCTGAATAAGGTCACAGACTACGAGCTGGAGCTATTAGACTATGCTGATCGCTTGCTTTCTGATAAGCCTATCCCTATGGACTCTATGACCGCTTTTGGTACGTTGGAAATGCTGGGCGATGAAAGTATTAGCCTACTCCAAAAGTTGGACGTAGAAGACGAATATAAAGGCCTTGCAGGTTATTCTGGTCAATAAAACACATAGAGGGGAGCAATCCCCTTTTAGCATTTAGGCAATAGATTTGGGTTTTTCCATATATATGAGTATTTTTGAACGAATGGAAGTTATAAAATCAATAACCATAGAGACATTTATAAAGCCAATGAAAAACAAGAATATCAGTCATGGTATAGCTGAGTTGGACGGTAGAAAACTGGAAATAGACCTAGATAACCTGTATATCACCTTTGAATGTGATAATTTTGATTTAGCAAGTATACCAGGAACCAAGGGAGGTAATCGCTACTTCTTTCTCTGTCCTATTTGTGGTAATCGATGCAGAAAACTCTATAAGAAACTTTTGCTATATGGTTGTGGATCATGCCAGAAAATACACAAGCAAACACTGAACCGAAGTAAGACAGATTGCCAATACTATTGGGAGCTTGCGCTGAGGGAAGCTAGAAAGGTGGAACCAGGTTGGAGTCCTAGACGTGGCGGATATATGTTTGACAGTTTTCCTGAAAGACCAAAATACATGAAACGGAAACGATATTACAAGCATTATCAAAAGTTTGTGAACTACACCAAGAAAGGAGATAGTTTTTGGCTTAATGGATTGGGTAATCTGAAGTAGTATTTTGGAACATTTCCAAACAAATCTAAATAAAGATCATGGTTAGAAAAAATGATATAAATATTGTTTAGCTTTAATCAATTACAAGATACTAAGCAGGTATGAAGACGAGATAGGAGGCAGAGATACCCCCTTTATTTTTAGACGGGGGTATATTTTGCTAGAGGAAAAGAACGCTGCCCCCTTCTGTACGAAAAATTCCCTTTTTGAAATGTTTAAAGGTATTAGGGAATGTAGTGCTATCAGGAAGTTAGCTTGATTTTTTGATCTATAAAGCTACCCATTAACTAATTAGTTTAAGAGGCTTTAGATAATTTGTAGTAGTGTGCAATTTACCAAACGAACACCGTAGAAAGGTGCAATATGGAACGAGATAGCCGATGGAGCTCTTTGGGTAGATTATAACGCTTGTCAGTACTTAATTTAAGTTTGTGGCTTACCTGAAGTTATGTTTAGCGAATCAGAGGAATGCTTAGGTTTTGCTTAGGTTTTGGTTAGGTTTTTACAAGGTTTTGCATTTAAAAATAGCAAGGTACAGGACTTTATTCTAAAGATAAAACACTAAGATTCTCTAAGATATAGATACTTTTAAAGACAAAGAACGTTAAGGGAGATATAATAGAACTCCGAGAAAACGTAAAAAAGCCAAGGCTCTCCACCTCAGCTATAATTTCAACACTATTATTATACCAAAAAGGAGTAACAGCGTGAACGTTGAACAGATTGAGAAAAAGCTGAAGAATTGCAAAAAGTCAGATATGATCATAAAAAAATTGCAATTAAAGCTAGACAGCTTAAACCATGGACTATTAGCTGGATCTAACCAAACTGACACAAGAGTAACAACTAGCAAAACAAATACTACTGAAAATAAGCTACTTGAAACCTTGCAACTAAAAGACGAGGTAATAGAGCAACTCAACGCTATTGTGAATGAGCGTATAGAAGTCATGGATTTAATAGACCAGTTAGATGAAATTGAGGAATGGTTAGTATTGACAATGTTATATGTGAATAACCTCCCTTTGACTCAGATTTGTAGGGAGATGAAGATAAGCAAGGTTAACGTATATAGAATTAGAAAGCAAGCTTTAGACCACTTGGCAGGTATAGTAAATGCAGATTGATAAAAAAGAGACAGTCAAACAGGTATACAGATTTCTAAAAAGCTATCCATCGCTGGTAAAATTGAGTTTAGACGACCAAGATGGAGCGTTTGAAGCCAAAGCGGTGGAGATAGTAGGCATGATTCAGGTTTACAGGGACAATCTGGACGATGTAAGGCGTGAGATATTTGCCAATCTATTTACAAGGCGAACTGGAGAGAGATTGAAGCTATGGCAATTATACGAGGCACTAGAAGTTGATAGGGCTGAGTATGAACGTCTCAAAGCTGAGATTCTACTAGACTTTGCTAAAAGCTATAGAGGTGGTGTTTTGTTAGTATATGAGTAGCCCTAAGCTTCATATTTGTCCTCTATTTTGCTTTGATTGGGACTGGATAACTAAAACAACATGTATAAACTACTAGCCCTTAGAAACGAATATGGGGGCTTCTATGAGAAATTGCTTTTCCTCTTTCTATTTGATAAAATAGAGGTGTGAGGGGCTTTCGACCCGACCTCTTAGCGTTTACCTTTTTCTTTTGCGGGATTCGGGTTTGCGCTTTTTGTTTTAGTTTAGAGGTTAATAGTAATCTAAGAAAAAATCTATTTACCAATGTATAAAGATAATATTGAAAAGTTTGCGAAAAAGGATTATACTGGGGTTGTAGCACAAGAGAAAACTCTTGAAATGTTTTCTAATCTGTTTGAATTTGAATTTGGAAAGATTGATTGACATGATTGACATGATTGAGAAGTATGATTATGATTGGCCAGAAGCCGAAGACGACAATCTGGATGAATTGTTAAAAAAAGCCAGTGAACGAAATAAAAACAAAACCGTTGAGGAGTTAGATGCCGAATGGAATGAATTTGTCAAGAGTCTAAAACTGGAGAGGATTGATTAGTTATGCCTTATACTTTAACCAAGGAAGAAGAGAAGTTTTGGCTTTCTCAACCTGATGAGATTACTATTCTTCCTATTGAGGAAATAGAAAAGAAATACGCAGGATTAAGTAACGAAGAACTATGGCAGAGTATCAAGGATACTATTGATAATCTTTAAAATTGAGAAAAATGTGATATAATCAAAACATAGAGGATAGAGGTTGAAAAGTATCCGCCTCCAACGCGCCACTTAGCTAGTGGGTCGAGAAATGCGGGCGACATTCGGCGGTCCCGCCTATCCTTCTGTATAGCCAAGCCATTAGAAGCAAATCTGAGGGCTTTTGTGAGGTGCTAGAAGTTCCTACAATTATGTTTGAAGATGAAGGCAAAGAGTTACAGGTATGACATCATAAAGCACGCGCTTCATGGTATAATTTACCTATCAGCAATCAGAAATAAAAGTATGGAAAAGTATGTACATATTTCATCAGAAAACAAAAAAGCACGTTTGACCGTGCTAGTTCTTGCCTGCTGAACTCGTCGATTGATAGAGCTGAAAAAGCTCTTTTTTGCTTAGTTTTTTGCTTAGATAGAAAGAAAATCTAAGACAACAGAAATAGATAGAATTCACCTCCAATCCCTTATGTATCAAAGGTTAGAGCTATCTAAAGAAGTCTAGCATTATCAACTTTCGGCAATACAACAAAATGCTTTAATTTTAAGAAATATCTTACAGAAAGCATACAACAGTAGGCTTTTTGCTTTGTCTTAAAAAACTATAGAACACTTCTTAACTGTGAAGGAGGATAAAAAATTCCCTGCAAATTGAAATTGCAAGGAACTTTTGTTAATGGTTATGGGCAAGCCAGACGGAATACTTTTTCCCGAGCCAGAGAGCAAAGAGGAGATTGATGACGACGATGCCTGAACCGACCAGTGAAAATAGGAAAAATTCGCTAGTCGAAACCTGCAATAAATGCATGATGTTTGTAATCAAATATTAAGTGAACAAAATTATAGTATCTTGACTACGAAAGCAAGTCTTTGATTAAGCCCTCTCTGTAATATCAATAGTCAAACCCGTGATTCTCTCGAATCACGGGTTGTTTAATATATTTATAAATAGGTGTTACTTTCGTCATTTGAACTATCATTAAATTCTATACTCAAATCTTTATTAAAAAAATTGCAATTAATGTTTTTAACTCTCATTATCTTTTCCTTTAATTCAAATTATTTTAAAACAAATGCAATATCTTTATGAATACATTCAGCAAATGAAGAAATTCTTTGATCACAAATGTTCTAATAGGTGCATTTTATATAACTTTAAGTAGTACTCTAACTATACCAAACATCATCCTCCATCTTCAATACATAAATTCTTTTTTCTAGCACTAGCTTATGAAGTAGATTTTGCCCATGATCTTTATTATCAAAAGTTTCTCCATAGTGATTGATAAGTTTATAAACTCTTTCAACTTGTTCTTTTTTATGGGAGCGACAATCGAAGTCGTCATAATAAAACTTTAGTACTATATCAGAATTATATATATTAAAGGCATCGAATAATGAAACGAAATAAGAGTAATCGGCTTCACCTAATGAATGTCCGTAAAATTTAATGATGTCTATAGAATTATCATAAATTTTTAAAGGTTCTTGTGGGAGTTCGGTCATAATACGGAATGTTTTAGTGAACTCCATAAATTCTTGATAGTCATGATGATCTATTCCTAAAATTATATTATCTAATAATGTTCCATGAACATTATTACCTCCTCTGGAGTTAAAGAAGTCAGTACTGTTAGGGAGATGAGTGTAATTAAATGACAGGATGAAGTTACAATATTCATTAGTATTATAAACTCCAGATTTTATTAATTTATCTATAAATTTTTGAGACTTAATATTATAAGTTGCTTCGGGGAAGTTTTTAATTTCATTTGTGAGGTAGTCCTTAAAACCTGATTCAAAATTTTTAACTTGATCCATCATCAGGTCCATTAGTTTTTTTTGAAAAATATGAGCAGGTTCTTGGCAAAATTCTAAAAGGGAATCTGGAAATATAAGTGATGATAAAAAGAAGAATTTTAATACTCTTTTTATTAGTTCTTTTTCTTCTAAAATCGTCATAATTTTTTGTGATTTGTTGGATGAAACTAGTAAAGATAAAATCTGTTCTTTAGAATCACTTTTATAAGCTGAAATATAATTTTTTACAGTCTGAGCGTCTAGTTTTTTAATAATTATTAGGCATTTTAGTAATAAGGCTTCAACGTCAGCCCAATTATAGTTTTTATTTGATGCTAAATACGTGAAAATGTTATTTTTCCGTTCATTATCTGTTAAAGAAAGGTAATATTCGACATACAAGGATTTCAAGCCTAAATGTTTGTCAAATCCATTTCCGATGATTAATAATTGTTTAGTCGGAGAAAGTTTCACAGAGTTCATGCTCATTTGGTATTTTCCTGTTCTTTATTTAATTAAATATTTTGCTTTTGTTTTTTCAAAAGCTTATTACTATCTTTCTACCGAAAGTGTTCTCGTAATCATTGTATCATCCCAATTTGAAATATCAATCTTCACATTTTTATCTTTACACATAGCTTTAATTAGTCTTAAAAAATTCTGATCATTTGTAACAGAAAGGAAGCAATCGTAATACTCAATAACTTGATTATTATCCGAAAATATGATTGGAATTTTTCCTAACGTTCTATTTAATTCAGTTGCTTCGCCATAGTAATTTTCTTTTAACATGAACCTGTTGCCAAAGAGTTCAATAACGAAATCCCTCTTCATTTTCTTGACCAAAGTTTTTCTTTGGTAATACTCTGATATAAAGACACCAATGATACCTGATGTGATAACTGAAGTAATAACAGTATTAAAAATATCCATTTTAAATCCGTCTCTCTTTTCCTAGATTACAGTATTATTATATCATCTATTTTGAAATATGGAACAAGAATTATAATCTGACTTTAGTTTGCTTTAGATTTATGATGAAATATCTTTTGACTAAGGCAGGAATTAAGAAAAAGGTAGTGAAAAAAGTAGTGATTCTAATGATTTGTGTTGCAATGTACTGAAATTAACAAAAAGAAAAAACGCTTGAATTAGCGTTTTTCTTCTGTATTGATTCGTATTGAATGCTTATTTCACCTCTGTAAGGAATACTTAAAATCTATTTTAGTTGTGATAAACCCTATTAAATCAATGTTTATAAGCTATTGATTTGGATAAAACTGTCAGAGGTTGCCAAAAAGGTTGCCATGAATTTTATGAGGTTAGCTCCGCAATTTTATTTAGATAAATATCTACCGCTTGTGTTTGATTTTTAGGGGCAAGCTCGGCATATATGTCCATAGTAGTTTTGATAGACTTATGTCCCATGCGAACCTGTAACTCTTTCCAATTCATACCAGCATTTAACATCATAGAAGCGTGTGTATGACGGAATAAGTGAAAACCATAGTCAGGTAGATCAACTTCCTGTAATCGTCTTTTGAGTGTAGCACGTTCATTCCTATCGCACATATAGTTTCCGTAAATTGTTGGGAAAATCAACTTGCTTTTTGAAAGACCGTTCTTCTTGAAATAAAGATTCATTTCATCATGGAAGTTTTGAAGTTGCTCAATAATTTGGTACGGAACAGCTATTTTTCTATTGCCCGAATCAGATTTAGGAGTATTTTTACAAACAACCTTTCCTTTTAATCCTAACTTAGGGTTTGCATTTTTCCATACAAGAGTTTTAGTGACTAATATTTCAGAACTTTCAAAATCAAGGTCATATATAGTCAAAGCTAATAGCTCATTGATTCTCATTCCTGAAGCAAGTAGACTGTCGCAGATAACTTTAAATCGCCGATTAGCCCTAGTATTAGGTAAAGTATCGACGAAATTTAGCCAGATAGTTAAATCTTCATCATGAAGAACCATAATGCGTTTTTGATTGCTTTTTGGTTTTGGTGGAATCTTGATAGATTGAACAGGATTATATTTGAGTTCAAAATGCGTTATTCCAAAATTAAAAATCTCTCTTAACTTGTGGGCGATTGCTCCAAAATCTTTTGCACTTCCTTTTTTAGCTCGTTTATTACCGGCATCGACAGATTCTTTAGATTTTTGGGCAAGCTCGTTAATCCATTTTTGTATATCGGAAGAAGTGATTTTATCTGGTTGATAGTGTCCGAATTTGGGGAGGATATAGGTGTCTAGATAGTTCCTCACTCGGTTTAGAGTGTTATCTGAGCTGACCCAAGTTTCGTAGTTGGAGAACCACATTTCAGCTAGATCTGACAAGGTAGCAATGCTAAAAGTTTCTTTCCTTGTTGAACCACTTTCTTCCCAATCAATTTTAGCTTGAATAATTTTACGATCTAAGGATCGTAGGTTTTTAGCTGTTACAGTTGTTTTTACAGGTTTTCCAGTCTTTATATCTAAGCCTAGATAGACGCTCTTTACTGAATAACTAATCTCGCCATTCTCCTTTACTTTTTTGAGGACTGTTTTGCCTTTATGGATGATTTTTTCTATATTCATAGTTGCTCTCCTCAATCAATCGAAGAATTGAAAAAAGCTAAAATAGATAGTATCTCACTTTCTTTCTTTTTTGATACTTCTATTCTAGCACATTTCACTTTTAGTTGTGGCTTAAAAACTCTAAAACAGTATCAATATGATAGTAAACGGTTCTAGTACCCTCAATAGGTGGTTCTAAACGTTTTAGACCTCTATTTTCCCATGACTTTAATGTGTTAGGGGAAATACTGAGCAGATCTAAAATCTCTTTTTGTGTGTAGATGCATGAACTTCTTTTTTCGCTGTTCAAATTCTTTAGCATTTCAATGATAGTGTGAAGCAGGAGTTCTATTTGCTTCATTTCAAGGTAATCTTGTGACATACTATTCTCTCTTTCTTTGCAACAATAATTGAAATGTGGCATAATAGTAGTAGAGATTAGCCGTAGCTTATCTCAGAATACTTATTTGCTATTACTTTCTGATTTGGATGGTTTGGAAGTAGTAGCTTTTTTTCTTCGATTGTTGCTTGGGTTCATAGAACTGTGAAATGCATCCTTTCCGTAGTCATAGTTTGATACACTTGAATTAAACTTATCGAATAGGTATGCAAATTTTTCAATTTGTTCCCTGCTGTATCTATCGAACTCTTCAGGTGTAAATGTAATGGTTTTATACTTGAAGCTACCATCATTTTCTTTAGTTTTAAAATGAAAGATAACCTCAGTAAGTCTCCGTTGTAACTGTTTATAGCTATCAACTTCTCGTTGACCCTCTGATACCATTAAGTCATAAGCTTGTTTTGGAGTGAAAATTGATGTGATGTGGATTTCATTCCAAAGAGCGATTGTATTTGTGTAACGGGCGTGTAGCTGAATAGGGTAAACGTCTGTCACCTTAAGAAATTCTTTGTATGGCATGCCCTTGAATTCATCCATAAAAAGTATAGATTCAGCGCAATATAGGTCAAGCCCACCATTGTCAAAGTCAGTCCAGATATATACATTATCCCGACCATGCTTTTTCTTTAAATCAACTTGCGTGTGCGATTTTCCATCTCCAGAATCTCCCACATGCCAGTATACTGCCATTTCTTTTTCGTCTGGAGTATGAGAAAGTCGATACTGAAAGAAGTGTTCACGAATCATTTTAGAGTATTTACGGAACTCAAAGTTACTCCCCATAATTTCTTCAGGAGTAGCTCCGTTTTCTATTTGTTTTTGAATGTAATCAAATTCACTTCGGTAACCTTGATTTCCAGCTCTAAGCTCACCGTGAATCTTCATAGGCACTACAATAGTATGTGCCTTTTCTTCATGCTCTCCGCTTTTTTCAAGGTAAGCAATGACTTGTTCTTTTGTCCCGCGTGTAACTTCTATATGTATAGTGGGATAGAGTTTTTGAAGAGCCGAGAATCGGAAAGCTTGTTTATCTTCAAGTACCATGTGACAATGATGAGTACCATTGTCTCCTATCTCGTAATTAACAGCACACACAACGCTATCATTACGTGCAATCCACCGTCCCATTAAGAAATCGACAATTTCCTCGGGACTGAGGGGATCATCGGTATCTGGAAGGAGCTCGCGAAACTCTTGAATTCTTTTTTTAGTTTTTTCATTGTATGTATCGCTATCGAAAAAATCTGATTTCTTATCGAATAACTTATCAACGTTGTTCAGAACACAACAGAAACTACGAGCGCGAAAGTCAGATGAAACGTTATAATTTGTCATTAGTATTCTCCTTTGTCATTTACTTATTGTGACAATGTTATAGTCAATTATACTAGGTATAGTAATGTTTTAGTTAGTTTGTCATGTTGTCATGAAGTTCGGGGTAATACTATCCCGAACTCAGCCAGCTAAAGCTGGCGAGGCTGTAAGCCAAACCTCCGCCTAAGGGCTACGGGCAACAGCCTCATCAGTTAGTGGAAGTCCTCGACTAAGTAAGTCAGTAATTAATCGCTCCGCCTTATCCATATCCCTGATGGTATATGTTCTAGCTTCAATAACGTGTTGACCATCAAATTGAATGTTAACCTCTCCCTGTCCTTTGTTCCGATTAACCTCATCATCGGGGAACAGCATCTGTTTGGCTTGAGGACTTAATCGCCCTATGGAGACTTTAGTAGAGAAGTTCTCGCGACTTCCAGCAGGAAAGGAGGAAGAATCTCCTCTTTGACAAATACAGATTAGGTGGTAATTAACCTGCCTAGATAGACGTAGCAAATTTCCTACTTTTTGCAAGAATGCTTCCTTATCCGCTTTCTTGGAAATACTTTCTACCGTGCTCTGATACTCTTCAAAAATCAAAAAGAACGGAGGGTACTTTTTATCAGGATTGGTTCTGCGGTTTTCAAAGATACTATAGGCTTTTTGGAAACCGTCATAGACAAAATCCCCAAGAAAAACATTGTCATAGTCACGCCATTGCCAGTAGTCACTTCCTTGTTTGTAATCAAGTATCATGATAGAAGCATCATCTGAATGAATTGTTAATATACTTAATATATATTTAATGAAGTAAGATTTCCCGCTATTTGTGGGTGCTGAAATGAGGAGATGTGGAAAGCGGTTGCAGTTCCATTCAATAGGTTCGTTGCTGCTTTCTTTTCTCAGTACATTCAATTTAAGTGTCATCAAATTTCTCCTTCGTCACTGTAGAGGGGTTTAGCCTGACTATGTTTAAGACGATTTAAATCTTCCTTAGTGATCAGATTAATTTTGAGTTTTAAATAAGGTTCTTCCTCTACCATGTTAAATATAACATCAAGGTTATCATTGTAACTACGTACCGTTTGACGTAGCTGAATTTTCCAATCATCAAAGTCTTGTTGAACTGGCATTTTTGATAACCAGAGATAGAAATCTTGACCCTCTCGTTGTATCCCATTTGGAAAATGAATTGTGTTCAGATATATGCTGAGCTTTGAAGCTTGATGTATAAGCTCAGCATGAAAATCTGAATAATAGTTTTGTTCTTCTTGAGAGTCAATAAATAACTTTAACAAATGTTGAATTTGCAAGTTTGTGTTTTTGATAGCTTTCGGAAGTAGCTCTTCGCTAGGCAATGTATAGATAAGAATAATCATATTAACAAATACAAACCCTGAGTATAGTATTGAAAAGATGGATATTAAGTAGAGTACTAACTGTAAAATGTATATCATTAAAGTTTATCTCCTGTTAAACGCATCGTTATACTCTAACGTAATGTTCAAACGTAACTTATCATCCGTCCACGCTTCAAAATCGTAATAAATTATCATCCCATAGGGGTAGCTATTCGTTTTATAAGAAACCAAATCATATAGTTTTTGAGCATGCTGTTGTTGAGCTGTTGTGATAAAAGGATTTTCTCTGTGTTTTAATAGCAGAGAGTCTTTTTTTACAGCATAACTAGGGACAAGTGCTTGTAAGTGTAGATATCCTTTGCTCTCATAAGATATATATTCAAACTTACTCACTAGATTCAAACGATCTTCTAGACTTAAGTTAACTAGTTGATCGCTCCCCAGTATTCCTAGCAACTTTTCACACTCTTTGACACATCGATCAAAAGTAATAGAAGGATTTTGTCTGATTGCTTCTTCAAAAATTGTTTTCATTTTTGCTCTCCTTGTAAATATTTTTTTGTCAGCACGAAATAACTTAAGCAGTTGGTGATCTAGCTCTTTTTAGAATCATACTTATTCCTCTACCGTTGCTTTCTCAGCTTTAATAGATAACGCTGCTCTATTATTAGATAGATAAGCTGAGAATGTTACATTTTGTAATCTCAGATTGATTTTTTCATCTAGATACGAAGTGTATTCTGAAACTGTCGAGTTGTTAACTTTTATGACTCTAGTAATATATTTTCCAGTATCATTTCGAAAACCAACGTCCAGTTTTACGTTTCCAGTTGCCTGCTTCGTTTCAAAGTCTAGTTCTTGACTCAAACCTAATAAAGTTACAGTTACAACAACCTCTTCACAAGAAATCATTCTTTTATTCCTTTCGCCGCAATCTTTAAATACTATTGCTTTGTGGGACTTGTTAAGCAATAATAATCACTAAGTAACAGAGTGTTAGGCTATTTTACATTGGAATCACCCCCTTTATAATCATTTTATATTTGAATTAGTTAGCTAACTTATGACACTATTTTATACCAATAAAAACATTTATTCAATAAGGTTTTGTTATTGTTTGGTGTCGTAAAATACACTACTTTTGACACTTTTTTAAAAAGATGTTATAATGGTGAAAAAGGAGGAGATATATGTTTCATTTTTCTGATTTAAAGAAAGAAAAACAGATAGACTTTATCTCTAAAAATCTATCTGAAATTTTATTTAAGCAACGACATGAACTTAATCTATCACAAGAACAATTTTTAAAAAAATTCTTTGATTATAATATCTATACTAAAAAATCTGGTTATTTATCCTTATCACAATTAAAACGATATGAAAAAGAATATAAAAAGCAAGTTCCTTTCACTGTACCTAAAAAAAATAGTAAAATATTTGATATAATTCTAAATTTCTCTGTTGTAGATACGATATATAAAGAAAAAATATTTCAGGATTATTTAAAAGAAGATTCACTTAGATTTGCTAAGCAATTAGAAGAACTAGGTTTATTAGATTGTCTAGAAAAAGCAACTAGTGGGATAGTTGCAATGAATTATTACAATTCTCTAACAGGTAAAAATTATGATAAATATTTTCTATTGGATTGGTTATTCAATAATGCGAGACAAGGCTTGGCTGGGGAGCAGATACCTGAACTAATTTACGATGGTATTAAAACAAGGCATGATATAAAGGGAGCAACTAAAAACTAAATTAGCAAATTTAAAAAAAGCCAAGTTCAAAAATGCTTGGCTTAATTTATTTGTTTCAATATATCTCTGAGAGCTTTTATAGTAGGTTCTCTTTTTTCTGTTGGTAGGTTTCTAATGTCTTCAATGAGTTGTGAAAACTCTCCGCTTTGATTTTGATTTTCAATATTAAAAAAAGTATTCATATCAACTTCAAGCGCTTGTATGATTTTTTCAATAGTTTCCAGCTTAACGTTTAATTGTTTATTTTCTAACCTATAAATATAGTTGAATCCCAGATCAGCTTTTTCTGCTAGATATTCTTGTGTCATTCCGCTTTTCAGTCTTAAAAGTCTGATTTGTTTTGCAACAAATTCTCTTAAATTTATTTTTTCAGTCATGATAGTACCTCATAACTATCATACAAGTTTATCTCATTGAATAAATCATTATCAAAAGACTGAAATTCTTTAAAAAATAATATTTAAAAGACTGTAAAATATGGTATAATATTATTCATAAAACAGTCTTTTAAGACATAAAGGAGTTTACATGCTAGAATCAAACACACAAGGTCACGGAACCATCAAAAAATTGCGTACAGGCGCAGTTATTTCAACGCTTGCAATCTCGGCTTTTGGGGTGTCCACTACGGTATCAGCTAACGAGACTGAAGTAGCCGTTAACGAACCTGCAACTAGGGTAGTTGCTAAAGTTCCGAGTCAACAAGACGTAGACACGGCTAAGGCTGAATCAGATAAGGCTAATCAGGATGTAGCTAAGCAAAAAGAAGTTGTTTCAACTACAGAAACTAAGATTGCCGATGCTGAAAAGTCTATCGCTGAAACTACTAAGAAAGTAGAAGAGGCTGAGACTGTTACACCTGAAAAGGTTGCTGATGCTAAGGCAGATGCTGACAGGAAAGCCAGTGAGCTTGCGACTGCTGAAAAGGCTGTAGCTGATGCTGATAAGTCTGTATCGACTACTGCTGAAAAGGTTGCTGACCAAACTAAGGTAGTATCTAATGCTGAAAAGACTGCTACAGATGCTTCTAACAAGGTAGCTAAGGCTCAGAATAAAGTAGATTCTCTTTCATCTACTACTGATGTCGCTCCACTTGAAAAAGAGGTAGCTACACTTACTACTCAGGTCGCTGAAGACACTCAAGCCGTAGAAACTGCTCAGACCAACCTTGACAATGGTAAAAAAGCTCAATCCGACAAAGACCAGGCTATCAAAGACGCTCAAACTGGGGTATCTAGTGCTGAAGCCACTCTCAACCTAGCCACTACAGCCCTTGCTAATGCTAAGGCTAACCAATCTAACAAAGACAAGGCAGTCACTTCTGCTAAATCAGCTCTTGATGTAGTTAAACAAGGTGTTATTGAAACAACTACATCTTCTGAAACAATGTATGATGTTCCTAAAGCAACTTATGCTCCAGCTCTATCTCAGGGGTATATCGACGCAATCAAGGCTCTTGCCAACGGTACAGGTACTGCAGATGCGGTAGATACTGAAGCTTATGATGTTCCTTATTCTGACCCTAAATCTGGTGCATCGGCTGACTCACTCAGTGACTTCAACTCTACAGGTTCACGTTACTATAAAGGTAAAGACATTCCTTATGGTTCAGAAGACACTGATGCCACTGAGATTGCCGACTTTCAACACCTAACTAAAGACCAACAAATTCAATTGGCTACTTATGTAGCATCAATCATTAACGAATTGCGTGCTAAAGTTGGTACTAAGCCTGTTACAGTAGGTGACAGTTCTCTTAAATTGGCTGAAGCTTTCAACAACTACGCCAACGAATATAAAACAGCCAAGGGTGGAGGGTACTCTGAAAATCACCTTAAGAGTCTTAAAGAGAAGTACGAACTTGCTAAACAAGAGTCAGGTGTAACTTCCCCATCTGTTGCAATTCGCTCTAAGATGACTCCTAGTTTCTCAGGTTCTGACGTCACTACTATGGCTCAGATTAAGCAAGTTGTATATGATGGTATTGTAAGAACTCTCATGGCAGTAGAAGAAAATACAGGTAGTTCTGACCGTTTCAGTGGAGCACTTTCTCTTCTTGGATTGCGTGATTCTGAGAAAACTAACCTTGGAGTAGGTCTTGGTGCTATGCTCTCACAACTTACAACAGGGTATGAGACTTCAATCACTTTGTCTGCCCCTCAATCAACTTCTGCAACTACTAAGAAAGTAGATGAAAAAGCAGTTAAAACTGCTCAAAAAGCCTATGATGACGCAGTCAAAGCATCTCAAGAAGCTAAATCTAATGTCCAATCAACCCAAACTGATTACACCAACGCTGAAACAGCTCTTGCTAATGCTCGTACTCACTTGTCTGACTTGCTAGGTAACAAGACTGATGTTCCAGCTCTTGAAAAGGCTCTCGCTGACGCTAAAGGTAAACTAGCGCAGGATACTAAAGCTTTGCAAACTGCTAAGGAATCGCTTGCTCTAGCTAAATCAAACGCTACTGACAAAGCTAAGGCTCTTGCCGAAGCTAAAACAGCTCTTGAAACTGCTAAAGCTGAACAATCAACTGCCAACCAATCCCTTGAAACTGCCAAAGGTGAGTTGGAAGTCCTTACTAAGGCTCATGATGTAGCAGTCTTGGCTCGTACGTCAGCTGGTGCAGACCTTGCTCGTAAACGTGAAGCGTCTAAAGAAGCTACTGACACTCATTCAGTTCTTGAACTCGCTCTTACTAAGCGTGATGAAGTCCTTAAGGCTTTGGACAAAGAGCTTACTGATGCTAATGCTAAGCTTGGTGTACTCCGTGCAGAGTTGAAGACTGCTAAGGACGAGTTGGCTCGTCTTGGGGGTATCGCAGAAGCTAAGGCTCGTGGGTATGAGAACTTTAAGCAACTCAAAGCTGACCATGACGCATACCTTGCTGAACAACAACGCTTGCAGGCTTTGAAAGACAAAGCAGATGCAATCCGTAAAGCAGGTGGTCAACCTAAAGAAGTTACTGATGCATCAGGTAAAGTTGTTGATGTTGTGGATGGGAAGGCTAAGGATAAGGATAAGGATAAAGTAGTTGTTGATACTGTAGATGCTAAGGCTAAGGATAAAGATAAAGTAGTTGTTGCGACAGTAGGAACTAAAGACGATAAAACATATCAAGCTCCTGCACAAGCTACAAATACAAAAGCAGAACCTAAGAAACAACTTCCAAATACAGGAACTAAGGAATCGATGCTAGGCTTATTAGGTTTTAGTTTATTAGCAAGTTTAGGGTTAGGGTATACCAAAAAGAACTTAAGAAAGTAAAAAATAAAAAATCTTCTTACTTATTGTAGGAAGATTTTTTTGGATTCCTAAAATTTATTGAAAAGACTGCGCTATTCCAACAATTTTTAGGAATGAAAAAAGTCCTAGAAAATTCTTAGGACTTTACATTCTTCGATTGTTGACTTTCTTTTTTATTTCAAAAAAGGTTGCCAAAAAGGTTGCCATAGAACTGATTTCAAATGATTTGTAATGAATTTCAATATTTCAAAAATCGCATGAAATCAAGGTTTTCAGCATGTACTGAAATGTAATGAAACCTTATTTAACTTCTGTAAACACAACGTGTTTGCGAAGTTTTGGTGAGTATTTCTTCAATTGAAGACGGTCTGGAGTGTTACGTTTGTTTTTAGAAGTAAGGTACAAGCGTTCACCAGATTCTTTGTGTTCAAGTGTGATATTTACGCGCATGGTATCTCCCTTCTATTATTCAGCTGATGCAGCTTTGGCGATTTTACGTCCTTTGTAGTATCCTTTAAGTGATACACGGTGAGAACGTGAGTAATCTCCAGTAGTTTCGTCAAAGTTTACAGATGGAGCTGTTACTTTGTAGTGTGTACGACGTTTGTTTTTCTTCGCTTTTGAAGTGCGACGTGCAGGTACTGCCATTTTGTTTTCTCCTTTTAAGATATAATTCAGTTAGGTTTGATTTTCATCAACTTTAATAGTATATCAAAACTTTTTTGTAAAGTAAAGTTACTTGACAAAAAAAGATGAAAAAATTAGAAGTTATTAATCGAAATTTTCTGAAAATTCAAGAATTTTCTTCTGTTCATTGCCTTTAAAATGTGCTATAATAGTAAAAACTGAAATGGGAGGGATAAGATGACTGAATTAGATAAACGTCACCGCAGTAGCATTTATGACAGTATGGTGAAATCACCAAACCGTGCTATGCTTCGTGCGACTGGTATGACAGATAAGGACTTTGAAACACCGATTGTGGGAGTGATTTCGACTTGGGCGGAAAATACACCATGTAACATCCACTTGCATGATTTCGGGAAATTGGCTAAAGAAGGTGTCAAATCTGCAGGCGCTTGGCCTGTTCAGTTTGGAACTATTACCGTAGCGGACGGGATTGCCATGGGAACGCCTGGTATGCGTTTCTCTTTGACGTCTCGTGATATCATCGCGGACTCCATCGAGGCGGCGATGGGTGGTCATAACGTCGATGCCTTTGTCGCTATCGGTGGCTGTGACAAGAACATGCCTGGTTCTATGATTGCCATTGCTAACATGAATATTCCAGCTATTTTCGCCTATGGTGGAACCATTGCACCGGGAAATCTTGATGGAAAAGACATTGACTTGGTTTCTGTTTTTGAGGGAATCGGAAAATGGAACCACGGTGACATGACAGCTGAGGACGTGAAACGTCTTGAATGTAATGCCTGCCCGGGCCCTGGTGGCTGTGGTGGTATGTATACAGCTAACACCATGGCGACTGCTATCGAAGTTCTCGGTATGAGTTTGCCAGGATCTTCATCTCACCCAGCTGAATCAGCCGACAAGAAAGAAGATATCGAAGCAGCAGGACGTGCTGTTGTTAAGATGCTGGAACTTGGTCTCAAACCATCAGATATCTTGACTCGTGAAGCCTTTGAAGATGCCATCACTGTAACGATGGCTCTCGGTGGTTCTACAAATGCCACTCTTCACTTGCTTGCCATTGCCCATGCGGCTAATGTTGACTTGTCACTTGAGGACTTCAATACAATCCAAGAACGTGTGCCTCACTTGGCTGACTTGAAACCATCTGGTCAGTATGTCTTCCAAGACCTCTACGAAGTCGGTGGTGTGCCAGCGGTTATGAAATACCTTTTGGCAAATGGTTTCCTTCATGGCGACCGTATCACATGTACTGGTAAGACAGTCGCTGAAAACTTGGCTGACTTTGCAGACCTTACACCAGGCCAAAAAGTCATTATGCCACTTGAAAATCCAAAACGTGCAGACGGTCCGCTTATCATCTTGAACGGGAACCTTGCCCCTGATGGAGCGGTTGCCAAGGTATCAGGTGTTAAAGTGCGTCGTCACGTTGGACCAGCTAAGGTCTTTGACTCAGAAGAAGACGCTATCCAGGCTGTCTTGACAGATGAAATCGTTGATGGCGATGTTGTCGTTGTTCGTTTCGTTGGACCGAAGGGTGGTCCTGGTATGCCTGAGATGCTCTCACTTTCTTCTATGATCGTTGGTAAAGGTCAAGGAGATAAGGTTGCCCTCTTGACAGATGGACGCTTCTCTGGTGGTACTTATGGTCTGGTTGTCGGACATATCGCTCCTGAAGCTCAGGATGGTGGACCGATTGCCTACCTCCGTACAGGTGACATCGTTACGGTTGACCAAGATACCAAAGAAATTTCCATGGCCGTATCTGAAGAAGAACTTGAAAAACGCAAGGCAGAAACAACCTTGCCACCACTTTACAGCCGTGGTGTTCTCGGTAAATATGCCCACATCGTATCATCCGCTTCTCGCGGAGCCGTGACAGACTTCTGGAATATGGACAAGTCAGGTAAAAAATAAACTCAAAAAGCAAGCCATTTCGGCTTGCTTCTTTTCATCTTCAAAAGTGATTTGCCTGCTTATACTCAATAAAAATCAAAGAGCAAACTAGAAAGCTAGGCGCAGGTTGCTCAAAGCACAGCTTTGAGGTTGGAGATAAAGCTGACGTGGTTTGAAGAGATTTTTGAAGAGTATTAACGAGGTGGCAGTCCAAGGGCGATACGGCCGTAGCGACTGATTCGTGTGATCTTCCAAGCAGGCGACCAGGTAACTTCAACCTTGACATCTTCGATACCCTCGATTTGTTTGAGACCTGCGACGATTTCGATAGGCAGGCTTTCGGCGCAATCGCAGGCAGTGTCGGTGAAAGTCATGACAATCTTGCAGAGACCTGTTTCATCCAGATTAATTTCATAAATCAGTCCTAGATTATAAACATCCAATTCCACATCTGTATCAAAAACCTTCTCTAGTTTTTCGATAATTTGGTCTTGTAAGGCCAAAGCGCGGTCATTGATTTTGATATCGTCTCTCATAACAGTCCCTCCACGTGATAAATATCCTCTATTTTCTCATAATTCTGACAATTTAGCAAGTTTTTGATGAATTTTCTGAAAAATATGATAAAATGAAGAAAATACGGAATCAAGGGGAAGTCTATGGAGCAGATTGGAAAAGTCTTTAGACAATTACGAGAGTCAAAAAATATCTCGCTGAGACAAGCAACTGGGGGACAATTTTCGCCGTCCATGTTGTCCCGATTTGAAACAGGTCAGAGTGAACTTTCGGTGGGAAAGTTTCTGTTTGCCCTAGAAAATATATCTGCGAGTGTAGAGGAAATCCTCTTTCTGGCGAGAGGTTTTCAGTATGATACAGATTCTGAGTTGAGAAAAGAAATCACAGATATCTTGGATCCAAAGAACATAGCGCCTCTCGAGGACTTGTATCGCAAGGAGTATCAAAAGTCTGCCAATTCTCAAAACAAACAGAAACATATTCTAAATGCCATTATGATCAAGTCTTATATGAAGAGCATGGATGAAACGGTAGAGTTAACAACAGAGGAAGGGAAAGTCCTTCATGATTACCTGTTTTCTACCGAGATTTGGGGAAGCTATGAACTCAATTTGTTCTCAGTTAGTTCCCCACTCTTATCTATTCCTCTTTTTACTAGATATGTACGAGAAATGGTCCGCAAATCTGATTTTCTAATGGAAATGTCTGGTAATCGCAACCTTTTTCACACCATGCTATTGAATGGTTTTTTAGCTAGTATTGAGTGTGAAGAATTTACCAATGCCTATTATTTTAAAGATGTCATAGAAGAGCATTTCTACAAGGAAAATGAGACCTATTTCCGAATTGTCTATTTGTGGGCAGAAGGTCTCCTTGATAGCAAGCAAGGCAGAGTTAAGGAAGGACAAAAAAAGATGGAAGATGCTGTCCGTATTTTTGAGATACTTGGCTGTAATAAATCTGCCGAATACTATAGAAAAACGACTGATGCTTGAATATCTGCAAGGTAAGAAAATAATTTGAAATTTGAAGCGATAGAACTCTTGAGCTCTCTCAGGCCATCAAAGAAGTTCTATCGTTTTTTGCCTATTTTATTTGTTGCATATATTCAAAAGTTCTTCCTCTAAAATTTTTAAGTGCTATACTAAAGCCATACTTCATATAGAAGTTCGAACAAGAAGGGAGATTACCTATGAAACTATTGTTTAGAAATCAAGCTTATCGACTCTTGACTTTGTCACGCTTCTTCAATGCTTTTGGTGCTTCAATTTTTAACCTGGTATTTATCGTTTATGCGTCGACCTTGCCACAAGCATCTTTTGCGGTTGCTATGGCGAATATTGTCATGATTCTTCCGACTCTCTTTACAGTTTTTGCAGGGATTCGGGCAGATTACACGAGGGACAAGGTCAAATGGATGGTCTATAGCGGTTTGTTTCAAGCAGTTTTATTTTTTCTAGCAGCTTTAGTTGTTCAGCAAGCTAGTTTATTTGCCTTTTCTAGCCTGTGTTTAATCAATGTTATTAGTGATGTCATCAGTGATTTTGCTGGTGGTTTGCGCATGCCTCTCATCAAGGAAAAAGTAGCTGAACAAAATCTGATGGAAGCTTATTCTTTTTCCCAGTTTATCACCTATATTTCAGCTATTGGTGGTCAAGCTTTCGGAGTCTGGCTCTTAGGTCTATCGGTCAACAATTTTTCTCTCGTTGCGGGAATCAATGCTTGTTTTTTCCTAGTATCAGCCTCTATTCTCTTTTTAGGAAGAAGCAAATTAAACCTGTCAATTTCATCTCCTGATGGTGAAATCCTAAAAAATGAGAAGCTTCCTATCAAAGACCAATTTCTAACGATTTATCGAAATTTACGTCTCGTTTTTCTTAAAAGTGGGCAGAAAAACTTTGGTTTCATGATCTTTGCTGTCTTGCTTATCAATGCCTTGGGTGGCGCTTTAGGAAGCATTTATAGCATCTTCTTTTTGAGCCATTCTCTCTTGAATTTTTCTTACACAGAGGCACTATTTATCGAGCAAGTCTGTGTTTTATTAGCAATCATCATCAGTAGCCTTACGGGCAATGATTATTTTGGGAAGCAGTCCTTGCCTAGATTGATGATGTGGGCGACATTGGGAGTCAGTCTAGTTGGTCTAGCTAACTTATTCAATCAAGTCGTGCTTGGTTTGCTATTTCTCTTTTTTACTCTGTATGTGTCTGGCAAAGTTTCACCAAAGATTAGTTCCATGCTCATGAAAAATCTAGCTCCAGAGGTTCTAGCTCGTACCAGTAATTTTTTAGGTTTATTGTTTACCTTATCCATACCTGTGGGAACAGCTTGTTTTTCACTTGTAGCCGTATGGAATATACAGTTGACTTGGATGCTATTTGTTGGTCTTTCCTTGCTGGCTATTTTTTTGACAATTCTTAATCTCAAAAATGATATCTAAATCCTGATTTTTTCTCACTGTTTTAATCCCTCTATTTATGGTAAAATAAGACTATTAAGTTTAAAGAGGATTCCCTATGAAATTACAAAAACCAAAAGGAACGCAGGATATCTTGCCTGCTGAGTCTGCCAAGTGGCAGTACGTTGAGGGCTTTGCCCGTGAAATTTTCAAGCGCTATAACTACGCAGAAGTGCGCACGCCTATTTTTGAGCATTACGAGGTTATCAGTCGCTCTGTCGGGGACACAACTGATATCGTAACCAAGGAAATGTACGACTTTTACGATAAGGGAGACCGCCATATCACTCTTCGTCCTGAAGGAACTGCGCCCGTTGTCCGTTCTTATGTGGAAAATAAACTTTTCGCCCCAGAAGTGCAAAAGCCAAGTAAGTTCTACTACATGGGCCCAATGTTCCGTTATGAGCGTCCGCAAGCAGGTCGTTTACGTCAGTTCCACCAGATTGGTGTCGAGTGTTTTGGCTCAAGCAATCCAGCTACCGATGTAGAAACGATCGCTATGGCAGCCCATTTCTTGAAAGAAATCGGCATTCAAGGTGTCAAATTGCACCTTAACACTCTGGGAAATCCTGAGAGCCGTGCAGCCTACCGTCAAGCCTTGATCGACTATTTGACACCGCTCAAGGAGACCTTGTCTAAGGATAGCCAACGTCGTTTGGAGGCAAATCCTCTCCGTGTCTTGGACTCTAAGGAAAAAGAAGACAAGGTGGCAGTAGAGAATGCGCCGTCTATCTTGGACTTCCTTGATGAAGAAAGTCAAGCTCACTTTGATGCTGTGCGTCAGATGTTGGAAAATCTTGGAGTAGATTACATCATTGATACCAATATGGTGCGTGGTCTGGACTACTACAACCACACGATTTTCGAGTTTATCACTGAAATCGAGGGCAATGACTTGACAGTCTGTGCAGGAGGTCGCTACGATGGCTTGGTTTCCTACTTTGGTGGCCCTGAGACTGCTGGATTTGGTTTTGGACTTGGTGTAGAGCGTCTGCTCCTCATCCTTGAAAAACAAGGTGTGGCCCTTCCTATCGAGAACGCTCTAGATGTCTATATCGCAGTCTTGGGTGAAGACGCAAATGTCAAGGCCTTGGAGTTGGTACAGGCTCTTCGCCAACAAGGATTCAAAGCAGAGCGTGATTACCTCAACCGTAAACTCAAAGCTCAGTTCAAGTCCGCCGATGTCTTTGCGGCTAAGGCCCTCATCACTCTAGGAGAGAGCGAAGTCGAAAGCGGACAAGTGACAGTCAAGAACAACCAAACTCGAGAAGAAGTTCAAGTGTCACTTGATGCTATCAATCAAAATTTCTCAGAAATCTTTGAAAAATTAGGCTTTTAATAGTAGAAAAACTGGTCAGGACCTTATTCCTGACCCTCTTTTTCCTAGGATCAACATTGCTCTTGCTTGCTCCAAAATATCTTTATAAAACCATTACCACCGTTTCTATTTTTGCAAGAGGAATTCGCTTATTATCCCTTTTAGTTGCGACTGTATTCCACATTTTTATCAAAATGATATGAATAACAATGCTAAGTCTTCATTTCAAATAGGAGTCTTTTATGAAATTTCTTAAAAATCTTGGCTGGTTTCTTCTAGCTGTTCTATCCTTTTTCTTTGGTTATGGTCTAGTTCAGAGTATGGCTTTATCAGCTCTTGGACTAGGGGCTTCAATATATGGAGTCTTACCACTTTATATCGCTCTGTCAGGGGCCTATGTTTATGGAGTTTACAGATGGTATCAGACAGAAAAGGTTAGCATCCAGACGACAGCTTTTAATCGTTTCATTTGGTTACCAACCCTGGTTTTGCTAGTGGCGATTACAGCCCAGTTCTTTTTGCCAGATGATCCGTCGGTCAATCAACAAATCGTATCACAACTGACAGTTGCTCAGCCTGTCTTTGGTTTCTTTATGGTAGTTGTCTTTGCTCCTCTGACGGAAGAACTCATTTTTAGAGGGATGTTAGCGCGCTATCTCTTTCCTAAACAGAACAACAGCAAACAGACAGCTCTGTTTCTCCTCGTATCGAGTGTGCTTTTTGCCTTGATTCATTTTCCGGGAACTTTGCAACAGTTTTTAGTTTATGCCAGTCTGGGATTGAGTTTGGGACTGGCTTATGTAAGCCGAAAAGGTCTTCTTTATAGCATTTCTCTCCACGCTTTGAATAATTTAATCGGCTTTTTGATGATACTCATGCTATAATAGAGTCAGGAGGTCACATGAAACGAGTAATTTTATTAGCAGTGATACAGGCAGTCGTTCTCTTCTTTATTATCGGGGGGCTTGCCTATGCCTTTAAAGGCGATTTCTTTTACAACTATCTAGCGGTTGTCTTTGCGCCTATTGCAGGTGTCTTGCGTTTTGCTTCGGCTTATGCGACGGAGATTGTTCTACCTAAAAAGGCAGCTGAGATTGCTGAAAAGCGTAAAAAAGGTTAAGAATCATAATCAGAGAATCCGATGACGTTTTCATCGGATTTTTTGTCTGTTCGTTTTGATTTCTAAAGGCAATCAAACTTTTCTGCTGATTTTCATGAAGTGCCTGCGCTTTTATGGTAAAATAGTAACAGAATAAAAGAGGAGAGAAAACATGAAACGTAGTATGTATGCTGGTCGTGTTCGTGAGGAACACATCGGACAAGAAATGACCTTGAAAGGATGGGTTGGCCGTCGTCGTGACCTTGGTGGTTTGATCTTCATCGACCTTCGTGACCGTGAAGGGATCATGCAGTTGGTTATCAACCCTGAAAAAGTATCTGCAGAGGTCATGGAAACAGCTGAAAGTCTTCGTAGCGAATTTGTCATTGAGGTAACTGGACAAGTTGCTACGCGTGAGCAAGCCAATGATAAATTGCCGACTGGTGCGGTTGAGTTGAACGTGACAGCTCTTACTGTGCTTAATACAGCCAAAACAACACCTTTTGAGATTAAGGATGGTATTGAGGCCAATGACGATACACGTTTGCGTTACCGTTACCTTGACCTTCGTCGTCCAGAAATGCTAGAAAACCTTAAGCTTCGTGCAAAGGTGACCCACTCTATCCGTAATTACTTGGATGAGTTGGAGTTTATCGATGTGGAGACGCCATTCCTTTCTAAGTCAACGCCAGAAGGGGCGCGTGATTATTTGGTGCCATCTCGTGTCAATAAAGGGCATTTCTACGCGCTTCCTCAAAGTCCACAGATCACCAAGCAATTGTTGATGAATGCTGGTTTCGACCGCTATTACCAAATCGTCAAATGTTTCCGTGACGAGGACTTGCGTGGTGATCGTCAGCCTGAGTTCACTCAGGTCGACTTGGAAACATCCTTCCTTACTGAGCAAGAGATCCAAGATATCACAGAAGGCTTGATTGCCCGCGTGATGAAAGAAACTAAAGGCATCGACGTGACGCTTCCATTTCCTCGTATGAAATACGATGATGCGATGGCTCTTTACGGTTCTGACAAACCTGATACCCGTTTTGACATGTTGCTTCAGGACTTGACAGAAGTTGTCAAGGGTGTTGATTTTAAAGTCTTCTCAGAAGCACCTGCCGTTAAAGCCATTGTGGTCAAAGGAGCTGCAGATAACTACTCACGTAAAGACATCGACAAGATGACCGAAGTAGCCAAACAATATGGTGCCAAAGGTCTTGCTTGGGTCAAGGTTGTTGATGGAGAATTAAACGGACCAGTTGCCAAGTTCTTGACTAGCATTCAAGCAGAATTGACAGCAGCGCTTGGTCTTGAAGATAAGGATTTGGTTCTCTTTGTGGCGGATACGCTTGAAGTGGCAAATGCAACCCTTGGTGCCCTTCGTGGTCGTATTGCTAAAGAGCTTGGCTTGATTGATAACGATAAATTCAACTTCCTTTGGATTGTTGACTGGCCGATGTTTGAATGGTCTGAAGAAGAAGGTCGCTACATGAGTGCCCACCATCCATTTACCCTTCCACAGGAAGAAACAGCTCACGAATTAGAAGGTGATTTGGCTAAGGTTCGTGCCATTGCTTACGATATCGTCTTGAACGGTTATGAGCTTGGTGGTGGTAGTCTTCGTATCAACCAAAAAGAACTCCAAGAACGCATGTTCAAGGCTCTTGGTTTCTCAGCTGAGGAAGCCAATGACCAGTTCGGTTTCCTTCTTGAAGCCATGGACTATGGTTTCCCACCACACGGTGGTTTGGCTATCGGTCTTGACCGTTTTGTGATGCTCTTAGCAGGAGAAGAAAATATTCGTGAAGTCATTGCCTTTCCTAAGAACAACAAGGCAACTGATCCAATGACTCAAGCTCCATCAACAGTCGCTCTCAAACAACTAGAGGAACTCAGTTTACGAGTACAGGAAGAAAATAGCAAAGTGATACTTTTTTAGGATTCTTACTTAATAAAAAAAGATGAAACAAGCAAAACAAATTAAGCGGTGGCGCTATTATCTGCGCCGCTTTGCTTATCAGATAAAAATCTTACGAGTTTTACAAAGTATCTCTCGGGAAAAATATGATGAGAAAGTATCGGCTTCTCTGGTTTATGGCTTTTTGTCAGCAGTAGCGGTCAATTTCTTTTTTCAACCAGGACACGTTTATTCGAGTGGTGCGACGGGTCTGGCACAGATTATCTCTGCTTTGAGTAATCACTGGTTTGGTTTTTATATTCCGATATCGCTGACCTTTTATGCCATCAATTTTCCGTTGATGATTTTGGCTTGGTATCAGATTGGGCATAAGTTTACAATCTTTACCTTTATCACAGTATCCATGAGTTCCCTCTTTATCCAGCTTGTGCCAGTTGTGACCTTGACAGAGGATCCCATCATCAATGCTCTTTTTGGGGGTGTTGTCATGGGCTTGGGGATTGGTTTTGCACTCCGTAACAATATTTCTAGCGGAGGTACAGATATCGTCAGTCTCACCATTCGAAAGAAAACGGGTAAGAATGTCGGCAGTATTTCTTTCTTGGTAAATGGGACGATTATGCTGATAGCAGGATTGACCTTTGGTTGGAAATACGCCCTCTACTCAATGATTACCATCTTTGTCTCTAGTCGTGTGACAGACGCTGTCTTTACCAAGCAAAAACGGATGCAGGCCATGATTGTGACCAGTAATCCTGACAAGGTAATCGAAAAAATCCATAAAAAATTGCACCGCGGAGCTACTATGATCCACGATGCGGAAGGAACCTATAATCATGAGAGAAAAGCAGTCTTGATTACGGTTATCACACGAGCAGAGTTTAATGATTTTAAACACATCATGAAACAGGTCGATCCGACAGCCTTTGTCTCTGTATCTGAAAATGTCCACATCCTCGGACGATTCGTAGAAACAGACAATTAATAATACTCAAAAGACCAGCCTTGGGGCTGGTCTTTATTTTTCGATAATTTTGTGTCCAATCAACTGGCGGTAACAAATCTGTTTATTGTTTTTGGCATCGTTAATAATCTGGAGAATGGTTTCAAAGGAAACGCGCCCGAGTTCTAAGCTATTGATATCCACATAGGCTGCCAAGTTCAGTTTAGGGTTGACCGAGTCAAAGCTGAGGACAGGGACATCCAGTTGGTGTTTTGCGATGTAATCACAGACCCCTGCAGCAAGAAGGCTATCAATAGTAATAATAGCATCAATATTTGGATCATGCTCGAAGAGAAGTTTACTAAAGCGATAACCATTATCTTCAAGAAATTCGGTCGCAAAGTAGGTCAGATTTGGATCAATAGGAAGTTGGTATCGTTTAAGAGCTAACTCATAACCCATTAGACGATCTTGTGTTACGAAAAGTTTTTTGGTTCCTCCGATGAAGGCAATTCGCTTGCATCCTTTTTTGATGAAATATTCTGTTGCATCAAAACCTGCCTGGACATTGTCATTATCGACGAGCGGAATGAAGGGAGATAGAGATTTACCTAAGATAAGGAAAGGAAATTGCTCATCTGCTACTAGCTTAACCAAAGGATCCTCTTCTTGGGCATAGAGGAAAATCAAACCATCTACACGCTTACCATAGACCATCTGGGAAATAGCTTTGAGCCGCTCTTTTGCATCTTTCCCCGTTGCAATCTGGATAGCATAGTGGTTCTCAGATGCCACTTGGGCGATCCCTCGTAGAACAGATGGGAAGAAAGGATTTTGGTAAAAGGCATCCGAGTCATCAGGGAGCACCAAGCCGATAACCTGAGTATAACTACTTACCAAGCTACGAGCATTGAGGTTGGGATGGTAGTTGAGTTCCTTCATAGCCTTGCGAACTCGTTTTTTGGTTTCATCACTAATCGTTGATTTGTTTTGAATGACGCGGGTAACAGTGGAAGGTGAGACACCTGCTGCTTTAGCCACATCTTTAATCGTCACGGGCATAAAAATCTCCTATTTATGATAATCTGGATCGCGGTAATGTGTTTTATAAAAGATGGTGACCAGATAAAGAACAAAAAGAATGTTTTGTACAGTGATAAGGGTTGTCATATTTTGGCCAAAAAGTCCCAAAACAAGCGTAATCAGAGTGGGTAATCCTAAACAGTTCAAGATAAAATGGTAGCACTCTTTAAAAGTCCTAAATGAAAAGAGGCGTGATTTTTTGGTGATATAAAGGAGGAGACTAGCTCCAAGAGAGACAATAAAGAAATTCAATCCAAAGAGGAAGCTTGCACCAAGAACGAGAAAGAGACTGATATAGACCCGATTTTGTTGGTACCAATCTTTAGAAATGGCCTGGGTTAGATCTTCCTTACTCTGGAAACTCTCCGTTTGAATCGCGTGGTAGCGAATGCGAGTCAGTTCCTTACTTTCCTTACTGATGACGAGTTCTTCCGTATCAAAATGAAGTTGCAAGTCCTTTGGCAATTCTTTACTTGGACTTGGACCAATCAGAAGAGAAGCTTGCTGATTCTTCGTACCTGAGTAGTTCAGCTTTCCATCAACGATTTGCGCATTCTCTGACAAGTCCATGATCGCTTCATCTGTCAGTGGAGTGTAGACATTATCGATAAAGGTATCCAGTGGATACGTTTCCTGTGAGCTGTTTTGAATGGCAATCGGAACCATAGACAAACTGATGAGGAAAATGCTCGTAAAGAGAAGCTGAAACCAGTTGAGGCCGAAACGTTTTGATAGGGGCTTACGAAATCCCCAGATACTAGAGAAATACGAGAATGGATATGGAAGCATAGGCATCTTTCTAAAAGTGTTTTCTATATGAGTATTATTATATAGAGAAATGTGCTTTATTTCAAGTCTAGGAGATAAATTGCTTGTTGCAAGAATATTATTTACAGTAACAATCGCTAATACTCAATGAAAATCAAAGAGCAAACTAGGAAGCCAGCCGCAGGTTGCTCAAAGCACAGCTTTGAGGTTGGAGATAAAGCTGACGTGGTTTGAAGAGATTTTCGAAGAGTATAAAATGAAAAAGGGTGGCGGGGATAAATTATCCCTTGTCGCCACCACTTGTAAGTCCTGAAACAAAGTTCTTTTGTAGGAAGAAGAAGAGAATACAGATTGGAAGGGCGATGAGGATAGCACCTGCTGAGAAGTAGGCAATCTTCATGTTTTTCACATTGCTAACGAAGGTTTGGAGACCAACGGCAACAGTAAAGTATTCTTTCTCGCGAAGTAAGAAACTAGAGAGGATGTAATCCCCGAAAGGTCCCATGAAGGCCCAGAGGGCTTGTACAGCTACCATTGGGCGAACGAGTGGAAGGACAATTTGCCAGAAGCGACGGAAGTGTCCTGCACCATCTAGTTTCGCAGATTCGTCAAGAGACATTGGCACGGTATCAAAGTAACCTTTCATGAGCCAAGCATTCATCGGAATACCTCCACCGACGTAGAGGAAGATGAGGAACCAGCTATGGTTAAGGGCGTTCAACATAAGGGCCATAACGAAGAAGGCAGTCAAGGCGGCCATGGTTGGCACCATTTGGATGATTAAGAAGAAGACCAAACTTTGCTTACGAGCCAAGAAGTTGTAACGGCTGTAAGCATAACCAGCAAGTACGATGATACTTGTTTGAACAACCATGGTAATCAAGGCGATGATTAAGGTATTGAGATACCAAGTACCGTATAAGGTTTCAGTGAAGAGCCCTTTAAAGTTATCAAAATTGAAGTCAATGTTAGTATCTAGTTTAAAGGCTGCGACGTTACCTGCCTTGAAGGCTGACATGATGGTAATCAAAAGTGGATAGATAATCACGATTGATAGGCCAATCAAGTAGAGGTAAGTGAGGGTTTGAGTCAGTCTACGTTTGAGTTTGATTGAGTTATTCATCTTAGACGTCCTCCATATCAAATGCGTGTAGTTTCTTGAATGCGATCATAGAGATAGAGATGACAATGATTGAGATAATCAAGGTAACAGCTGCCGCCATAGAGTATTGAGGAGATGTACCTGTTGTCAAACGGTAAATCCATGAGATCAAGATATCAGTTGAACCGGCTCCGCCTCCGACAGTACCAGGGCCTCCACCATTGAAGAGGTACATGATAGAGAAGTTGTTAAAGTTGAAGGTGTATTGGCTAATCAATGTTGGAGCTGCAACAGCTAAAATCATAGGGAAAGTGATGTTGCGGAATTTTTGCCAAGCATTGGCACCATCGATGTAAGCCGCTTCGTAGAGGTCGTTAGGAATAGACTGTAAGATACCCAAGGTCAAAACGTAGATGTATGGGAATCCTAGCCAACCTTGCATCATAATCAAGGCAATCTTAGTCCAAGTAGGATCTGTTTTCCAAGGGATAAGAGCTCCATCTAGGAAAGGAAGGACCTTAGACAAAAGAGGCAAGACTTGTGTGTTGATAGCACCAACACTATCATTAAACATGTTTGAGAATGTCAAGATAGTGATGAAGGCTGGGACAGCCCAAGGAAGAAGGAAAATAACACCGAAGATACGTTTTCCTTTGATAAATGGTTGATTGGCAACGATTGCTGTAAAGATACCAATGACGATCTGCAAGGTAGAAGCAGCCAAGGCCCAAATAATGGTCCAAGAAAGAACAGAACCAAAGGCAGAACGGAAGGTACTCAAGCTCCAGATATTTGTGAAGTTCGTTAAACCAACCCAGTCCAACAATTTGTTTGGTGGTAGGTGCTGGAAGTCATAGTTGGTAAAGGCAATCATCAAGGTTACGATAACTGGGAAGATAATCGCGAAGGTCATGGCAACGTAAGATGGAATGATCAAGAGGTAAGGGAATCCATTTTCATAAATTCCTTTAATCATGTCCTTGAAGGTACGAGCCACAGGAATACCGTTATTGATACGTTTAGCAGTTGTATGTGCGTCCTTGATATTAAAGATGTAAAAGAGCAAGTAAACGACTACAAAGATTAAATGGAAGGCACCACGAATCAGCATGAAAAGTGAATTATCACGACCGGGCTTTTCACCAAGTGTGATCAGATTGCTTAATTCAGGGCTTGCAAGTGTTAGAAAATACAGAACAAATAAAACGGTAACACCAAGGAAAATAAATCCTTTAGCTTTTTGTTTGTTATAAATTTGTCCTAAACCAGGAATGATTGACAGCAAGGCTGCTTTGCGAGGCTGTTGTTTTTCCATGATTACTCCTTTCATAGGATGCGAGATAAAACTCGGATTCAATCGTAAGATACATGCGTATGATAATAGGCGTATCTATAAATTCAAAGGGGGATTTTGCTTCCACCCCCCTTGAACAAATCAATTATTCACCAAATTTTTGTTTGATTGTGTCCTTAATCAATGTTACAGCATCGTTAGCAGCTGTTTTCGCATCTTTCGTACCACTTACAGCTTCAAAGAGCATTGTTTTAGCTGGGTCCCAAACAGCTGACATTTGAGAGATGTTTGGCATTGGTTGAGCGTTTTTGAACTGTTCAATCACGGCTGTGGTCAACTCATCTTTTTTGCCTTCAGCATAAGTACGAGCTTCAGTATTAGCTGGGATTTCGTTTGTAGTGTCGTAGAAGGCTTTTTGTTGTTCAGTTGATACAAGGAAGTCTACAAATTTTTGAGCGCCTTCAAGGTTCTTAGTGCTTGCTGGGATAACCCAAGCTTTACCACCACCAAATGTTTCATAGTTTTTACTGTTTGGAAGAGTTGGGATAGTCGTAACACCGTAGTTTACTTTAGCATCTTTGAATGCTTGAGCTTTCCAAGGGCCATCGATGATAGCAGCAGTTTTACCTTCTTGGAATTGAGTTTGGATTAAGTTTGGAGCTCCTTCAGTATCTTGCATACCTTTAGGCCATTTTTCGTACCAAGATTTAGCATATTCGATACCTTTGATTGCTCCGTCGTTTGCAAGACCGATGTCTTTAGGATCTTTACCGTTTTGGCCAAATACATAACCGCCATTACCAGCAAGAAGTCCGTATGCGTAGTAGAAGTTTGTCCAGTCAGCTAGGAAGGCAGTAGTTTTGCCATCTTCACCAGCGAAAGCGTATTTGCTGTCTTTAGCAAGGTTTTCCAAATCAGCAAATGTTTTAGGAGCTTCTTTAAGCAAATCTTTGTTATAGTACAAAACGAGTGATTCGATGACAGCTGGAGCACCATAGACTTTACCACCAACCGTTACAAGTGATTTTGTTTTATCGTCTGTCTTTGCACCGTCACTAAGAGTAACTTCTGAAAGTTGTCCATCAGTACCAAGGCTACCTACACGGTCGTATGGAGCCATCATAACATCAGGAGCTTTACCAGATTGGTTGTCAAGTGAAAGGTTATCAAGACCACCCATTTGGTCTCCTGTTTTGATAGTAACTTTTACGCCAGATTCTTTTTCGTAAGCTTTTGCAGCAGATTCAGCGAAGGCTTTATATTGGTCTTCAACGTAGAAAGTGATTTCTTTCGCTTCTGAAGAGCTAGTATCAGCTGCTTTGTCAGCAGATTTGCTTCCGCAAGCTACCAAGAGCAAGCTACCAAGAGCAAGCTAGCTAGAGTAGCAGTTCCGAGCACAGCAGCGCTCTTCATGAATTTAGATGACATAGTGTATTCCTCCTAAAGAATAACAGTTATAATTTATTCGGGAAACGCAAACGTTTTCCTTTATGAGCTTAGTATAGCACAAATAGAAAACGGTTGCAAGGTTTTTTTGAAAAAATTTTAAAAAATTTTTAAGGTTTGGAAGTGGATATGATTACCTTTAATAGGAAGAAAATATCCTAAACGCTGATTTTCTTATTTTGTGAAAACCAAGGGAAACGATTGCGTTAATTTAGCCCAATTTTCAGAAAATATAGCAGACGTTCGGAATGAATTATCTTAAATCAGAAAATCTTTAAAAATTTTTTCGCTTATTTCGTAAAATATCAGTGGGAATAAGTTTTAGTTAGATAAAAATAATTCAAAAAAATTTTTAAAAACGCTTGCATTTGTCTTTGAAATACGCTATACTTAATTCAACGCAAACGTTTGCGCCTTGATTGCGCAACGTTTTATAACAAACACATGAGGTGCTATTATGAAAAAACGTCAAAGTGGTGTGTTAATGCACATCTCTTCTCTACCAGGAGCATACGGGATTGGATCATTTGGTCAGACTGCCTATGATTTCGTTGATTTCTTGGTTCGTACGAAGCAACGTTACTGGCAAATCCTCCCTCTTGGGACAACAAGCTATGGAGATTCTCCATATCAATCATTCTCAGCCTTTGCTGGAAATACGCATTTTATCGACCTTGATATCTTGGTAGAGCAAGGCTTGCTCGAAGCTAGTGACCTTGAAGGTGTTGACTTTGGTAGTGATGCATCTGAAGTTGACTATGCGAAGATTTATTACGCACGTCGTCCGCTTTTAGAAAAAGCAGTTAAACGCTTCTTGGAAGTGGGTGATGTCAAAGATTTTGAGAAGTTTGCTCAAGATAACCAATCATGGCTCGAACTCTTCGCAGAGTATATGGCGATCAAAGAGCATTTTGACAATCTTGCTTGGACAGAATGGCCAGATGCAGATGCTCGTGCGCGTAAAGCTTCAGCACTTGAAAGCTACCGTGAGAAATTGGCAGACAAGTTGGTTTACCACCGTGTGACTCAATATTTCTTCTTCCAACAATGGTTGAAATTGAAAGCTTACGCTAACGATAACCACATCGAAATCGTCGGGGACATGCCTATCTACGTAGCGGAAGATTCAAGCGACATGTGGGCAAATCCACATCTCTTCAAGACAGATGCCACTGGTAAAGCAACCTGTATCGCAGGATGTCCGCCGGATGAGTTTTCTGCAACTGGTCAACTTTGGGGGAACCCAATCTATGACTGGGAAGCAATGGATAAAGACGGTTACAAATGGTGGGTTGAACGCTTGCGTGAAAGCTTCAAAATCTACGATATTGTTCGTATCGACCATTTCCGTGGCTTTGAATCTTACTGGGAAATCCCTGCTGGTTCCGATACAGCGGCCCCTGGTAAATGGGTGAAAGGTCCTGGCTACAAACTCTTTGCAGCTGTTAAGGAAGAGCTTGGTGAGCTAAACATCATCGCAGAAGACCTTGGTTTCATGACAGATGAAGTCATCGAGTTGCGTGAACGCACTGGCTTCCCAGGAATGAAGATTCTTCAATTCGCCTTCAATCCAGAAGACGAAAGTATCGATAGCCCACACTTGGCGCCAGCTAATTCTGTTATGTACACAGGAACACACGATAACAATACAGTCCTTGGTTGGTACCGTAATGAGATCGACGATCCAACTCGTGAATACATGGCTCGTTACACAAACCGTAAAGAGTATGAAACAGTGCCACACGCAATGCTTCGCACAGTCTTTTCATCTGTTAGCTTCATGGCTATTGCCACTATGCAAGACTTGCTAGAACTAGATGAGTCAGCTCGTATGAACTTCCCATCTACTCTTGGTGGAAACTGGTCATGGCGTATGACAGCAGACCAACTCACACCAGCGGTTGAAGAAACTTTGCTTGACTTGACTACAATTTATCGCCGAATCAATGAAAATTTGGTAGAATTAAAGAAATAAGACAATATCAGGAGACACATAAACATGTTACCATTAAACGAATTTGTACAAAAGCGTTACAATAAAACCATTGCAGAATGTAGCAATGAAGAGCTTTATCTTGCTCTTCTCAACTACAGCAAGCTTGCTAGCAGCCAAAAACCAGTCAACACTGGTAAGAAAAAAGTTTACTACATCTCAGCTGAGTTCTTGATCGGTAAACTCTTGTCAAACAATTTGATCAACCTTGGTCTTTACGATGATGTGAAAAAAGAACTTGCAGCTGCAGGTAAAGAGTTGATCGAAATTGAAGAAGTAGAATTGGAACCATCACTTGGCAACGGTGGTTTGGGACGTTTGGCAGCCTGCTTTATCGACTCAATCGCTACACTTGGTTTGAATGGTGACGGTGTTGGATTGAACTACCACTTCGGTCTTTTCCAACAAGTTCTTAAAAACAACCAACAAGAAACGATTCCTAACGCTTGGTTGACAGAGCAAAACTGGTTGGTTCGCTCAAGCCGTAGCTACCAAGTGCCATTTGCACACTTCACATTGACATCTACTCTTTATGATATCGATGTACCTGGTTACAAGACAGCTACTAAAAACCGCTTGCGTTTGTTTGACTTGGATTCAGTTGATTCTTCTATCATCGAAGATGGTATCAACTTTGACAAGACAGATATCGCTCGCAACTTGACTCTCTTCCTTTACCCAGACGACAGCGACAAGCAAGGTGAATTGCTCCGTATCTTCCAACAATACTTCATGGTTTCAAACGGTGCACAATTAATCATCGACGAAGCAATCGAAAAAGGAAGCAACTTGCATGACCTTGCGGACTACGCAGTTGTACAAATCAACGATACTCACCCATCAATGGTGATCCCTGAATTGATCCGTCTCTTGACTGCGCGTGGTATCGAACTTGATGAAGCAATCTCAATCGTACGTAGCATGACTGCCTACACTAACCACACAATCCTTGCTGAAGCCCTTGAAAAATGGCCTCTTGAATTCTTGGAAGAAGTGGTTCCTCACTTGGTACCAATCATTAAAGAATTGGACCGCCGTGTGAAAGCAGAATACAAAGATCCAGCTGTTCAAATCATCGATGAGAGCGAACGTGTCCACATGGCTCACATGGATATCCACTATGGATACAGCGTAAACGGGGTTGCGGCTCTCCACACTGAGATTTTGAAAAACTCAGAGTTGAAAGCTTTCTACGACATCTACCCAGAAAAATTCAACAACAAAACAAACGGTATCACTTTCCGTCGTTGGCTCATGCATGCTAACCCAAGCTTGTCTCACTACTTGGATGAGATCATTGGTCGTGGTTGGCACCATGAAGCGGATGAGCTTGAAAAACTTTTGTCATACGAAGACAAGGCTGCTGTCAAAGAAAAATTGGAAAGCATCAAGGCTCACAACAAACGTAAATTGGCTCGTCACTTGAAAGAACACCAAGGTGTGGAGATCAATACAAACTCTATCTTTGATATCCAGATCAAACGTCTTCACGAGTACAAACGCCAACAAATGAACGCTTTGTATGTGATCCACAAATACCTTGATATCAAGGCTGGTAACATCCCTGCTCGTCCAATCACAGTATTCTTCGGTGGTAAAGCAGCTCCTGCCTACACAATTGCCCAAGATATCATCCACTTGATTCTTTGCTTGTCAGAAGTGATTGCTAACGACCCAGAAGTAGCTCCACACTTGCAAGTCGTAATGGTTGAAAACTACAACGTTACTGCAGCAAGCTTCCTCATCCCAGCATGTGATATCTCAGAACAAATCTCACTTGCTTCTAAAGAAGCTTCAGGTACTGGTAACATGAAATTCATGTTGAACGGAGCTTTGACTCTTGGTACTATGGACGGAGCTAACGTGGAAATTGCTGAATTGGTTGGCGACGAAAACATCTACATCTTTGGTGAAGATTCAGAAACTGTTATCGACCTTTACGCAAAAGCAGCTTACAAGTCAAGCGAATTCTATGCCCGTGAAGCTATCAAACCATTGGTTGACTTCATCGTGAGCGATGCTGTTCTTGCAGTAGGTAAGAAAGAACGCTTGGAACGTCTTTACAACGAATTGATCAACAAAGACTGGTTCATGACTCTCCTTGACTTGGAAGACTACATCAAG
The DNA here is from genome assembly GCF_003943905.1 of Streptococcus mitis. GTDB lineage: Bacteria > Bacillota > Bacilli > Lactobacillales > Streptococcaceae > Streptococcus > Streptococcus mitis_BC. Next base: position 28,393 of record NZ_RJNS01000005.1, on the reverse strand, counting down.
GTGAAAGAGCAAATGCTTGCTGACTACGAAGACCGTGACGCATGGTTGGATAAAGTTATCGTCAACATTGCTAAAGCAGGTTTCTTCTCATCTGACCGTACAATCGCTCAGTACAACGAAGATATCTGGCACTTGAACTAATAATTACATAATTTAAACCCGTACCTTGAAGGTGCGGGTTTTGTCTTATCTGAAAAATTTTTTTACAGTGCTTTCCCAACCAAAATCTCTGCCTCAATGGTAATCTCAGTCAACTGACTCCAGTCAATATTGGTTTGATCAACGTGAAAGAGGAGAGGCGTCATAGCAAGCAAAGCTTGGCGTTGCTCTGCTGTGATAGGTTTTGTTAAGGAAGCAATCTGACGAGATTGGATGCTGAAGTGTTCCTGGAAATGTTCTTTGATATCTTGGTTGGAATAATCCTTCTTTGTCAGCTGGTCCTGCACCATTTGACGGATTTCTTTGAGGTGATTTTCAGTTGGGATGACCTTGATTAAAATACCGTCTTTGGATAAAACGCGACGGAATTCTCCATAGTTGGCAGGCGAGAAGATATCAAGCAAGATATCCATACTGGCATCTTCTATAGGAAGTCGGGCCAAGTCTCCAACGAACCAATTGACTGCCCAGTTGGGTTCGCTTTTGGTAGCGATTTGAACGGAATCTTTGGAAATATCAAAGGCGTAAAAGGTTTTGTCAGAGTGACTTTCTTGGAGCTTGCGAGAGTAGAATCCTTCGCCACAGCCGATATCCAAGACTGTTTTTGCGGATGGATTAGTTGCTAGTAAGTCCGAGATACCTTCTAAAATAGCCTGATAAAAACCAGCTTCAAGAATTTGCTGGCGATTTTGAAAGTTTTCTTTGTCGTAGTTGGCAGATTGCTTGATCTGAGGAGCCAAGTTGACATAGCCGAATTTTGCCAGGTCAAAAGAATGGCGGTTGCTACACTTGAGACTGCTCTCTACCAAGGTCAGATTTTCTTGACAGATAGGACAGGCAAAGGCAGTCGCAGAAGCAAAACGCTGGAGTTTGGGTTTGAGGTTTGTATTCATAGTTTAAGTGTATCAAAAGAGACAAGTGAAAGCAACTTCAGGAGTAAGTAGATGGGAGATTCAGTAGAAATAAAACTAATTCTTCAATTTATAAAATGAAATTGCTTTTATATCTAAATTGCTATATAATAATGATAAGGAGGAAATAAGTATGTTAAAAGAAGTACTAACCGTTGCAAAAGTTGCGAAAAAATCTTCATTATTTTTGGGTGGTGTCGCATTTGGTACCCTTGGTTTGAAAATCTTAGCAAGTAAGGAAGCTAAAAAAGGTTATTCTAAAGCTTTGGCTAAGGCTTACAAGTTTAAAGATGAGCTAGATGCATCTGTTTCTGTTGTGAAGCAACATGGAGACGATGTTTTGCAAGATGCTAAATATTTGTATGAGCAAGAGAAAAAAGAAGAGCAATTAGATAGCCTTATAGGAGAATAATATGTCTTTTAAAGTGCTATATAGAGGATATCAACATATCCGACTATCATCTTCTTTTTCACTCACCTTAGATATTCAAGACTATCTTCGTTCCTTGGCGAGAGATGAGAAGGGAATTGAGTCTATCCAGTTTTACATGGATCAACAGCACTTTACCCTACGTATAAAAGAAGGCTTCTCTGTATTAGACAATGCAGAAGCCTTTTTAAAAAGAATTGATAAAGGGAAAGTTTCTGAGTTGATGACTCTTCCTGTTCGTAGAGAAGAGAGTGCCTATTCTATCGTTTCAGGTGCAGCGATTAAGCGTGTGCTTTTTCGTAGTCTTGTGCCGTCTCCTATTCGCTATATATGGACTTGTTATCAGGCTTTTGGCTATGTTAAAGAAGCCTATCAAACACTAGCGCGTAAGGAACTAACGATGGAGGTCTTGGACTGTTCGGCGATTTTATTGTCTTTGTTTATGAACCAATCTAAGACTGCCAGCAACATCATGTTTATGCTTGATTTGGGGAATCATTTAGATCAGTGGTCCTTGAAAAAAACTGCAACAGATTTAGAACAAAGCCTTCTTGCAAAAGAAAGCGATGTATTCCTAGTACAGGGCGATACGGTTGTTAGTATCAAGAGTTCCGATGTTCAAATAGGAGATGTTTTGGTCTTATCTCAAGGAAATGAAATTCTGTTTGATGGACAAGTAGTTTCAGGTTTAGGTATGGTCAACGAAAGTTCCTTGACGGGAGAGAGTTTTCCAGTTGAAAAAAGAGAGTCTGATTTGGTTTGTGCAAATACAGTATTAGAAACTGGAGAGTTACGCATTCGTGTAACCGATAATCAGATGAACAGCCGGGTTTTACAACTGATTGAGTTGATGAAGAAATCTGAAGAAAACAAGAAAACGAAACAACGCTATTTCATCAAAATGGCGGACAAGGTCGTCAAATATAATTTCTTGGGGGCTGGACTGACTTACCTATTGACAGGTTCTTTTTCTAAGGCTATTTCTTTCCTATTGGTCGATTTCTCCTGCGCTTTGAAAATCTCTACTCCTGTAGCTTATTTGACAGCTATCAAGGAGGGGTTGAACCGTGAAATGGTGATTAAGGATGGAGATGTTTTGGAGAAATATCTGGAAGTTGATACTTTCTTGTTTGATAAGACGGGAACAATCACAACTAGCTATCCGATAGTTGAAAAGGTGTTACCTTTTGGAGACTATAGTGAGGAAGATATTCTCAGAATCAGTGCCTGTCTTGAGGAACACATTTATCATCCTATTGCTAATGCCATCGTCAAGCAAGCTGAGATAGAGGGGATTGAACATGAGGAAATGCATGGGAAACTCCAATATATCGCAAGCAAGGGGATCAAATCTCATATAGATGGCCAACCAGTTCTTATTGGGAATTATGTCTTGATGCAGGATGAGCAGATTCATATCAGTTCAGAACAAAATGCTTTAATTGAAGAGTACAAGAGTCACTACAATCTCTTATTCTTGGCTTATCAGAATGAATTGATTGGAATGTTCTGCATTCATACTCCTTTGAGAAAAGAAGCAAAAACAGCCTTGGATAAACTTAAGGCACAGGGGAAAAAATTGATTCTGGCAACAGGGGACACCTTGGTTAGGACAGAGGAATTAGTCAAAGATTTGCCCTTTGATCAGGTATATACAGACTTGAAACCTGATGGGAAATTTGAGTTAGTAGAGGAACTGCAGAAAGCAGGTCACACTATTTTGATGGTTGGAGATGGATTGAATGACTCAGCGGCTCTAACCCTATCAGATATCGGTGTGGTGATGAATGAGAGTGCAGATATTTCTAAGCAGATGAGTGATATCTTATTGTTAGATAATCGTTTGGATTTCTTCCAAGAGTTGGATTCGCTATCATCATCTTTGCAAACACTCATTAAGAAGAATATTCAAGATACCGTTGTCGTAAATAGTAGTTTGATTGGCTTTGGCTTGTTTAACTGGCTCAGTCCTTCAAATCTCTCTATCTTACATAATCTAACAACCTTACGCATTGTACTGCGTAGCCTGTCTATTAAGGGATAGGTGGGGACTATTCACAGCAAAAAGGAGTTACCTTTCTCGAGGTTAACTCCTTTGTTTATAGGTAAATATTGAACAATTTAGTAAGTCAATACAAAGTATTTTTTCTTCCCACGACGGATAACAGTCAGTTCGTTTTCGAGCTTGTCTGCGTCGCTTAAGACATAGTCAAGGTCTTGGATGCGGTCGCCGTTGACGTAGATGGCTCCATTTTGAACATCTTCACGGGCTTGGCGTTTTGAGTTGACTACACCAGAAGATACGAGGATTTCTACGATATTGTGGTTTTCATCTGCTTGGACTTGGTAGTTTGGTACTCCACGAAGTCCTTGTTTGAGTTCTTTGACAGAAAGGTTTTTGATGTTTCCTGCAAAGAGTTGCTCAGTGATGTTAAGGGCTTCTTTGTAAGCTTCTTCTCCGTGAACAAGAGTCACGACTTCACGAGCGAGGACTTTTTGAGCCAAGCGTTCGTGTGGAGCTGCTTCAAATTGTTTGCGGATGTCTTCAATCTCATCAAGTGATAAGAAAGTAAAGATTTTCAAGAAGCGAACAGCGTCAGCGTCCATGACGTTCATCCAGAATTGGTACATTTCGTATGGAGAAGTCTTTTCAGGATTGAGCCAGACTGCGTTTCCTTCTGATTTACCAAATTTCTTACCAGTCGCATCAGTGATAAGGGGAACGGTGATAACGTGACCAGTCTTGTCAGCCTTACGACGAAGTAACTCTGTACCAGCAGTCATATTTCCCCATTGGTCAGAGCCACCGATCTGTAGGGTGACGTTGTGGTCTTGGTTAAGGACAAAGAAGTCGTACCCTTGCATGATTTGGTAGGCAAACTCTGTGTAAGAAATCCCTGTTTCGATCCGTTTTTTAACAGACTCTTTACTCATCATGTAGTTGACAGTGAAGTATTTTCCTACATCACGGAGGAAGTCAATGAAGCTGATGCTGCCAAACCAGTCGTAGTTGTTGACCATGACAGCTTTATTTTCCCCATTTTCAAAGTCAAGAAAACGAGACAGTTGTCCTTGGATAGACTTGACCCAGCCATCTACCGTGTCTTTTGTTTGGAGACTACGCTCAGCATCTTTGAAGGACGGATCTCCAATGAGACCTGTAGCACCGCCAACGAGCGCATAAGGTTTGTGACCTGCTAGTTGCAAACGACGACTTGTCAAGATTGCGACAAGGTGACCGAGGTGAAGGCTGTCAGCAGTTGGATCGTAGCCAGTATAATAAGAGACTTGACCTTCTTCTAGGGCTTTACGCAAAGCTTCTTCATCAGTCGTTTGAAAAATCAAACCACGCTCTTTTAGCTCATCAAAAATGTGCATGTGTCTTTTCTCCTTTTTAAAATATTGTTTCTACCTATTGTATCACAAACTCGGACAATAGCCTAGTAGAATAGGGAAGAAAGTGGCTATTTTATTGAAAGTTTCCCTTTTATGGTATAATAAAGGAAGTGAGGACATTCATGAAAAAAAGAATTGATGAATTAAAAACAAAAATGCTGCATTTTTTCCAGCAACTATCTGCCATATGGAAGAAAAAACAAGCAAGTAAAAAGATTGATAAGAAAGTGGCTTCTTCTGACAAAGTCAGAAGGGTTGGGTCTATTTTGGCTAAGATTTTGAGTGCTTTTAAAGTGACCTTCAACACTCTCTTTATCCTAGGCTTTATCGGAAGTCTTCTTGGTGCTGGTGTGGCTATGGGTTATGGAGTCGCTCTATTTGACAAGGCTCAGGTTCCTCAAGCAGGGGAGTTGGTTAAACAAGTAAAGGATATTGCCTCCATCTCAGAAATCACCTATTCTGACGGGACTACCATCGCTTCGATCGAGGGCGATTTGTTGCGCACTTCAGTTGCTTCGGATGCTATATCAGATAATCTTAAGAAAGCCATTATTGCGACAGAGGACGAGCATTTCAATGAGCACAAGGGAGTTGTGCCTAAGGCCGTTATTCGTGCGACCTTGGGAACCTTTGTCGGTCTAGGGTCGTCCAGCGGTGGCTCAACTTTGACACAACAGGTCATCAAACAGCAGGTGGTTGGAGATGCTCCGACCTTGGCTCGTAAGGCGACAGAAATCATAGATGCTCTTGCCTTGGAGCGCGTCATGAGCAAGGACGAAATTCTGACAACCTATCTGAATATTGCTCCTTTTGGTCGCAATCATAAAGGTCAAAATATTGCAGGTGCCCAGCAAGCTGCAGAAGGAATTTTCGGTGTTAATGCTTCAGATTTGACGATACCTCAAGCTGCCTTTATCGCAGGCTTGCCACAGAGTCCGATTAGTTATTCCCCTTATGAATCTGATGGTAGTATGAAGAGTGATGAGGATATGGCTTTGGGAATCAAGCGTGCCAAGGACGTCCTCTATAATATGTACCGGACAGGTGCTCTGAGCCAAGAAGATTACGACAAGTACAAGGATTATGACTTTAAGCAAGACTTTCTACCATCAGGTAGTGTCAACGGAAGCTCACGCGACTATCTTTACTTTGCAACCTTGGCAGAAGCTACCGATCGGATGTATGATTATCTAGTTGAGAGAGATCATGTCTCTGCTCAAGAGTTAAAGAATGAGTCCATCCAGAAGGCTTATCATGACCTAGCAACCAAGGAAATTGAGAATGGTGGGTATAAGATTACGACAACTATTAATAAAAATGTTCATGCTGCGATGCAAAATGCGGTTGCGACCTACGGATATCTGCTGGATGATTCGACAGGCCAGCCTGAAGTAGGGAATGTCCTCATGGACAACCAAACGGGAGCCATTCTTGGCTTTGTTGGTGGTCGTAATTATCAAGAAAATCAGAACAATCACGCTATTGACACTAAGCGTTCTCCAGCTTCAACCACTAAGCCTATACTGGCCTATGGTATCGCGATTGACCAAGGTTTGATGGGAAGTGCAAGTATCTTGTCTAACTATCCGACAAACTTTTCAAACGGCAATCCTATCATGTATGTCAATAGTCCTGGTACAGGGATGATGACCTTGGGAGAAGCCCTTAACTACTCATGGAATATCCCGGCCTACTGGACTTATCGTACGCTTCGAGAGAAGGGTGTCGATGTCAAAGGCTATATGGAAAAAATGGGTTATGAAATCCCAGAATATGGTATTGAAAGTCTGCCGATGGGTGGGGGGATTGATGTTACAGTCGCCCAGCATACCAATGGTTATCAGACCTTGGCTAATAATGGGGTCTACCACAAGAAACATATGATTGCCAAGATCGAATCGACGACGGGACAAGTGATTTATGAGCATAAAAGTCAACCTGTCCAAGTTTATTCAAAAGCGACAGCGACCATCATGCAAAGTCTACTTCGTGATGTCATTTCATCTCGAGTTACGTCAAGCTTTCAGACTGATTTGGCTTCTATCAATCCAAGCCTAGCTCGCGCCGACTGGATTGGAAAGACTGGTACGACCAATGAAGATGAAAATATGTGGCTTATGCTTTCTACGCCACGCTTGACTTTGGGTGGCTGGTTAGGTCACGACGACAACCGACCACTAGCCAAAGGAGCAGGTCACTACCGCAACGCCAATTATATGGCTCACTTGGTCAATGCCATTCAACAAGCTGAACCTGGCATATGGGGAAATGAGCGCTTTAGTCTAGATCCAAGCGTGACCAAGTCTCAAGTCCTCAAATCGACAGGAGAGAAACCTGGCAAGGTCACAATCAATGGCAAAGAAGTCACCGTTTCAGGTTCTACAGTAACGAGCTATTGGGCTACTAAAGAAGGGGCGCCAGTAACTACTTACCGCTTTGCCATCGGAGGGAGCGATGCCGATTATCAAAATGCTTGGAAGAGCATTTTAGGAAGTTTACCCACTCTTCCTACCCCAACTCTCCCAAGCTCAAGTAGCAGTTCGGGAACAAGCTCATCAACTCGCTCAAATCAATCAAATCGATAGAATAAAAAAGTAGCATGATTCATTCAATAATATTTTTTCATGCTACTTTTTTCTTTTTTCATTTCGTGTTACAATAGGAGAATGAATAAGTATCAAAAGAAGATTTTTAAGGGAACTCTATATTCACTGTTGTCAGGTCTGATTTGGGGAATTTGTGGTATTTTAGGAGAATATTTTTTCGCCCATTATCAGGTGTCGTCTGGCTGGATCACTTCCATGCGCTTACTAGTAGCAGGGAGTTTGGTTTTAGTTTTATCAGCCTTTCAGTTACGCACCCGGTTATTGGATATCTGGCGGGATAAGAAAAATTATCTGCCTTTTTTAGCTTATGCTATTCTAGGTATTTTTTCTGTGCAGTTTTTCTTTTACCTCTGTGTTGAATATTCCAATGCGACGACAGCAACGATTTTGCAATTTATCAGTCCAGTTTTTATCTTGTTTTATAATCGTATCGTCTATCAAAAGAAGGCTTCTATCACAGCCATTCTCTATGTTTTGATTGCCATGTTAGGTGTTTTTTTGATGGCCACAAAAGGAGATTTGTCCCAGTTGTCCATGACTCCCTTAGCTTTGGTCACTGGACTCCTCAGTGCTGTAGGTGTTATGTTCAACGTTATCCTGCCTCAGCGTTTTGCACGTGACTATGGTTTTGTGCCAACCGTTGGTTGGGGGATGTTGCTAGCAGGTGTTTTTAGCAATTTTCTTTATCCTATTCATCAGATTACCTTCCAACTTGATGTGACGAGCCTTTTGATTTGTTTTACTATTGCTGTGTTTGGAACGGCTTTCGCTTTTTTCCTTTCGATGAAGGCTGTGCTGCTCGTCTCACCGTTAGTTGTGTCAGTTGTGAGTGCCAGTGAACCTTTATCTTCCGCATTGTTAAGTGTGCTATTTCTAGGTATGGTTTTGGATGGTTTTCTAGCTTTGGCTATGATTTTGATTATCGTCCCAATGGTTTTCTTGTCAATCGAGGAAACGAAGGAAAGGTAAAATGTTCTGTTCGAGTGCTTAAGGCTTCAAATTTGAAGCCTTTTTTGGTAGAATAGGTATCATTATAAGGAACCAGGAGGCGCCTATGACTGCCACAAAAATGAATGCTCAAGAAATTATCCAATTTATCGCCAATGCTGAAAAGAAAACCAGTGTTAAAGTAACCTTTGAGGGACAACTCGCAACTGCTGTACCTAGCTCTGTTGTCAAACTAGGGAATGTTCTATTTGGAGACTGGAAGGACGTCGCTCCGCTTCTCGATGGTTTAGTAGAAAATCAAGACTATGTTGTTGAGCAAGATGCTCGTAATTCGGCAGTTCCCTTGCTAGATAAACGTGCTATCAACGCTCGTATCGAGCCAGGTGCTATTATCCGTGACCAGGTGGAAATTGGTGACAATGCTGTTATCATGATGGGGGCTGTTATTAATATCGGTGCTGAAATCGGTGCTGGAACCATGATTGACATGGGTGCCATCCTTGGTGGCCGCGCCATCGTTGGGAAAAACAGCCACGTTGGTGCAGGTGCAGTTTTGGCAGGTGTGATTGAGCCAGCTAGCGCTGAACCAGTCCGTGTCGGAGACAATGTTCTTATCGGGGCTAATGCAGTGGTTATCGAAGGAGTCCAAATCGGTAGTGGTTCAGTTGTCGCTGCAGGAGCTATTGTTACCCAAGATGTTCCAGAAAACGTTGTAGTAGCAGGTGTTCCAGCTCGTATCATCAAAGAAATTGATGCCCAAACCCAACAAAAAACAGCGCTAGAAGATGCGCTTCGTACCTTGTAAAAATAAAAAAGAGGCAGATACTTCTTCTAGCCTCTTTCTTCTATCAAAAGGAGGAACGATAGATGTTAGATTTGATTCAGACTAGACGAGATTTACACCAGATTCCAGAGATTGGCTTGGAGGAATTCAAGACTCAGGCTTATTTGCTGGACGTGATTGAAAAATTGACTACGGGTAAGGAATTTGTTCAAATTCGTACTTGGCGAACAGGGATTTTGGTCTACCTGCAGGGAAGTCGGCCGGAGCGAACCATTGGTTGGCGAACAGACATTGATGGTCTGCCTATTGTCGAACAAACAGGTCTACCTTTTGCTTCTCAACACCAAGGTCGCATGCATGCTTGTGGGCATGACTTTCATATGACTATTACCTTGGGCTGTCTAGAACGCGCCCTTGAGGAGCAACCCAAGAATAATCTGCTCTTCCTATTTCAGCCTGCTGAAGAAAATGAAGCCGGTGGTATGCTCATGTATGAGGATGGTGCTTTTGGGGACTGGTTGCCAGACCAATTTTATGGTCTCCATGTTCGTCCGGATCTAAAGGTTGGACAGATTGCGACCAATACACACACTCTCTTTGCAGGGACCTGTGAGGTGAAGATTCGTTTCAAAGGAAAAGGAGGACACGCAGCCTTTCCGCATGAAGCCAATGACGCCTTGGTGGCTGCTAGTTACTTTGTGACCCAGGTGCAGTCAGTTGTCAGCCGCAATGTTAATCCAATCGAAGGAGCAGTGGTGACCTTTGGCCTTTTCCAAGCTGGAACAACCAACAATGTCATTACAGACACAGCTTTTTTACATGGAACCATTCGCGCCTTGACTCAGGATATGAGCCTCTTGGTGCAAAAGAGAGTCAAGACAGTTGCAGAAGGAGTTGCGGCAGCCTTTGATATGGAGGTCGAAGTGGAACTCAAACAAGGGGGCTACCTGCCTGTTGAGAACAATCCAGCCTTGGCGCGTGAACTGATGGACTTTTTTGAAGAGAAAGAGGGAATTGAGTTGATTGATATCGAGCCAGCTATGACTGGTGAGGACTTTGGTTATCTCCTTTCGAAGGTTGATGGCGTCATGTTCTGGCTGGGTATCGATAGTCCCTACGCCCTTCATCACCCTCAGATGAGCCCTAAGGAAGAAGTCTTAGCCATTGGGGTAGATGCGGTCTCTAGCTTTCTTCAAAAGAAGGCGGCAGAGTAGAGGAATTGTCTATGAAAGCAGAACTACGTAAGAAAATTTTGCAAGAAATGAAGGCTCTATCTCAGGAACAAAAACAGGCTATGGACCAAGTTTTAACTGAGCGTTTCTTACATCACCCCTTTTACCAAGAAGCTAAGGTCATCGCAACTTACCTCTCTTTTCCGCATGAGTTTCAAACGCAGGGACTGATTGACCAGGCGCTGAAGGACGGCAAAAAAGTTTTGATACCCAAGACCTATCCCAAGGGGCGTATGGACTTTGTGGTCTACGATCCGCAGCAGTTGGCAAAAACTTCCTTTGGTTTATTGGAGCCGCAAGGGGACTTGGAAGTGGTGGATCCGTCTCAGATTGATTTAATTCATGTTCCGGGCTTGGCTTTTACAAGAGAGGGGTATCGGATTGGATATGGCGGAGGCTATTACGACCGCTATTTGGAGAATTTTGCTGGTCAGACCATGAGTACAATCTATCCTTGTCAAATTCAGGATTTCAACTCGGAAGACCATGATATTGCCGTTCAGGAGGTGCTAATCTATGAAGGAAATCTTTGATAAACGCTACTCTGTGACTAGTTTTTTTCTCCTAGTGACTGGCTTTGTATTTCTACTGATGCTGATTACTACGGGTATCAACTTTGATCAAGTCAAAACTCTGTTTCAGTTTGGAGCTATGTATGGACCGATCATTCGCCTGTTCCCAGAGCAGTTCTGGCGCCTTTTTTCGGCTATATTTGTGCATATCGGTTGGGAACATTTCATTGTCAATATGATTTCACTCTACTTTCTTGGACAACAGGTGGAGGAGATTTTCGGCTCTAAGCAGTTTTTCCTTCTTTATCTCTTATCAGGAATGATGGGCAATCTCTTTGTTTTTGCTTTCACACCAAAAGTCCTAGCAGCAGGAGCGTCCACTTCACTCTACGGATTATTTGCTGCGATTATCGTCTTGCGCTATGCGACTCGCAACCCCTATATCCAGCAGTTGGGGCAATCCTATCTGACGCTTTTCGTGATAAATATCATTGGAAGTGTTCTGATTCCAGGAATCAGCCTAGCTGGGCATATTGGTGGCGCAGTAGGCGGTGCCTTTCTAGCAGTCATCTTTCCAGTTAAATGGGAAAAAAGGATGTTTAGTACCAGCCAGCGAATCGGAGCAACCGTACTTTTTACCGCACTAGCCGTTTTCCTTTTCTACAAAGGGATGAGTTATGTGTAGGGGGATAGTTAAAAAGCTACTCAAAAAATGAGTAGCTTTTTATGTGAATTTGAACCATTCGAAACAACACAGCGAGTAAAAATAAGGCTTTGTCCGTACACAACTTGAAAAAGTGAGCACCGATTCGGTGTTTTTTTATTTTATTATACTAATTTAGTATACTCCTATTTCTATAAAAAAACAAACAGAAGTATAGTGCTTTCACAAAATTTGGCAAATAATTAGAGATAAGTGTGGGAACTGCTCGACCTATCGATTCTTTTCTTCGATGATAGGCAAAGTACAGGGGTGAGATGAGTGCAAATAAAAAAAGAATCAGGATAGTCAACCACCCTAGTTCTTCTTTTGTTATAGATTATTTTTTTAATTTCTCTCCAGCTAACTCTTTTCCGAGTTGGATGAGGTAGTCTTTCAAGTCGTCTTTGACTTGTGGGTGTCTCAGAGCGTAGTCGATGGATGTTTTCATAAAGCCAAACTTGTCTCCGACATCGTAACGAGCTCCCTTGAACTCACGAGCAAATACACGCTGCGTTTTATTGAGGGTATCGATTGCATCTGTCAATTGAATTTCATTTCCAGCACCTGGTTTTTGTTGTTCTAGAATTTGGAAAATCTCAGGCGTGAGAAGGTAGCGTCCGATGATAGCAAGATCACTAGGAGCATCCTCTGGAGCTGGTTTTTCAACGAAGGTTTCAACGCTGTAAAGGCCGTCTTTTCCTTCGCCTTGCGGAGCAATAACTCCATAGGCAGATACTTCATCGTGAGGGACTGGCATGACAGCGATAGTAGACGCGTGGGTACGCTCATAGTCATCCATGAGTTGTTTGGTAAGTGGAACAGCCTTTTCGTTGGTGATATCCATCAAGTCATCGCCAAGCATCACGACAAAAGGTTCATTTCCGACGAAAGCTTTGGCTTGCAAAACAGCATCTCCGAGACCGCGTGGATGAGTTTGGCGGATAAAATGCAGGCGCATGCCAGTTGTCTCATCAACTAGCTTCAAAAGATCTGTTTTCCCTTTTTCTTTGAGGTTGTATTCCAATTCGAAGTTTGAGTCGAAATGGTCCTCGATGGAACGTTTTGACTTACCTGTAACAACCAAGATATCCTCGATTCCAGACTTGAGAGCTTCTTCAACGATAAACTGGATAGTAGGTTTGTCTACGATTGGCAACATTTCCTTGGCCAAGGCCTTAGTTGCAGGGAGGAAACGAGTTCCCAATCCAGCGGCAGGGATGACTGCTTTTCTGACTTTTTGTTTCATAATGTTCCTTTCTATAAGGGTCTAAGACCATTCGTTTTCTGCTTTAAATTCGTTGTTCATGATGTCAGTGATTGCTTCTTTGATATTGACACCTTCATAGATAACTCGGTAAATGGCTTGTGTGATTGGCATGTAGACACCCAATTCTTGAGCCAGTTCGTAAGCTGCTCGAGTCGTTGAAATTCCTTCAATGACCATGCCCATGTTGGCTTCGATGTCTGCGAGGGATTCTCCACGACCGAGGGCATCACCGGCCCTCCAGTTACGAGAGTGGACAGATGTCCCTGTTACGATCAAATCACCAACTCCAGAAAGACCGCTATAAGTCAGAGGATTAGCTCCAAGAGCGACCCCTAGACGGGTGATTTCTGCCAAGCCACGTGCGATGATGGCTGCCTTGGCATTGTCGCCAAATCCTAGGCCATGTAATGCACCCGCCCCAACTGCGATGATGTTTTTGAGAGCACCAGCGGTTTCAACCCCGATAACATCCGTATTAGTATAGAGGCGGAAGTAGTGATTGCTAAAGAGATTTTGGACGTACTGGGCAGTTTCAAGGTCTTTAGAGGCTGCAGTGATCAAGGTAATATCCCGCACAATAGTTTCCTCAGCGTGGCTAGGACCTGAAACAACGACAATGTCACTACGAAGGTCAGCTGGGATTTCCTCTTCAAGAATAGTTGATAGACGTTTGTGGCTATCTGGTTCCAAGCCTTTGGAGGCATGCATGATGACAACTTTGTGATCAAGTACCTTTGCTACTTGTTGGGCAACCAGTCTCGTTACTTTTGTTGGGACAACAAATAAAACAGCGTCTACATTTTTCAATGTTTCTCCTAAGTCATGGTATGCCTTGATGTTTTCGTCGAGTAGGATGTCTTTAAAGTAGCGTTTGTTTGTATGTTGGCTATTGATTTCATCGATTTGGTCAGGAATATTTCCCCAAATCCGAACCTCGTGTCCATTGTCGTTTAGAACCTGCGAAAGGGCAGTCCCCCAAGAACCAGGACCCAAGACAGCGATGGTTTGTTTCTTCATCTTCTCCTCCTTTTAAGAGTTCTTCTTTTCATTTTACCATAAAAAGCCTTTTCATGCATTACTTGCGAGTGAAAGCGCACTATTTTATAATAAGAAAACGCCTTTGACAAGATTCCTCTTTTTTGCTAGAATAGCATCAACATGAAAGAATGAGAGGAGCTGGCGAATTTCGTCACTCCCTTTTGTCTATCTGATTAGGAGGAAGTATGCTGATTGAAAAAATTAAAGCCTATAAATGGCAAGCCTTGGCATCCTTTGTGATGACAGGCTTGATGGTTGCGAGCTCGCTCTTGCAACCTCGCTATTTGCAGGAGGTTTTAGATGCTCTACTGGCTGGCCGACATGAGGCTATTTATAGTATTGGGGCATGGTTGATAGGAGTAGCCCTCGTGGGTCTGGTTGCGGGTGGTGTCAATGTTATTCTTGCAGCCTATATCGCTCAGGGAGTATCTTCGGATCTTCGGGAAGATGCTTTTCGTAAGATCCAAACCTTTTCTTATGCCAACATTGAGCGGTTTAATGCTGGGAATCTGGTTGTCCGCATGACCAATGATATCAACCAAATTCAGAACATGGTGATGATGGTTTTCCAAATCCTTTTCCGTCTTCCTTTGCTTTTTATTGGTTCCTTTATCTTAGCGGTTCATACCCTGCCTTCACTTTGGTGGGTAATTGTCCTTATGGTAGTGCTGATTTTTGCGCTTACAGGTATCATGATGGGGATGATGGGGCCGCGCTTCGCCAAGTTTCAAACTCTTCTTGAACGAATTAATGCCATCGCCAAGGAAAATCTACGTGGTGTGCGTGTGGTCAAATCCTTTGTGCAGGAAAAAGAGCAATTTGACAAGTTTACTGAGGTCTCAGATGAGCTTCTGGGACAAAATATTTATATTGGTTATGCCTTTTCAGTAGTGGAACCTTTTATGATGCTCATTGGGTACGGAGCGGTTTTCCTCTCCATCTGGTTGGTTGCGGGAATGGCTCAGTCGGATCCGTCAGTCGTTGGTTCTATTGCTTCCTTTGTTAACTATCTCAGTCAGATTATCTTTACAATCGTCATGGTTGGATTTTTAGGGAATTCTGTCAGTCGGGCTATGATTTCGATGATGCGTATCCGTGAGGTTCTAGATACCGAGCCAGCGATGACTTTTAAGGATCTTCCAGATGAGGATCTAGAAGGAAGTCTCTCTTTTGAAAATGTGACCTTCACTTATCCTACTGATGAAGAGCCCATGCTTAAGAATGTAAGCTTTGAAGTTGCACCAGGTCAGATGGTCGGTGTGGTGGGGGCGACTGGGGCAGGTAAGTCCACCCTTGCCCAGCTAATTCCACGACTTTTTGATCCACAGGAGGGCTCTATCAAGATTGGTGGTAAGGACATTCGAGATGTCAGCGAGGGAACCTTGCGTAAAACGGTCTCCATCGTCTTGCAAAGAGCCATTCTCTTTAGTGGGACTATTGCAGATAATCTCCGTCAAGGAAAAGGAAATGCCAGCGTATCCGAGCTTGAACGTGCGGCGCGTATCGCCCAAGCCAGTGAATTTATTGGACGCATGGAAAACAAATTTGAGAGTCAGGTCGAAGAACGTGGCACCAACTTTTCTGGTGGACAAAAACAACGGATGTCGATTGCCCGTGGGATTGTCAGCAATCCCCGTATCCTGATTTTTGACGATTCGACTTCGGCCTTGGATGCTAAGTCAGAAAGACTCGTTCAGGAGGCTTTGAACAAAGACCTGAAAGGGACAACAACGATTATCATCGCTCAAAAGATCAGTTCAGTCGTCCATGCGGACAAGATTTTGGTCTTGGACCAAGGGCGATTGATTGGAGAAGGACGGCATGCAGACTTGGTAGCTAACAATGCCATCTACCGCGAAATCTACGAAACACAAAAGGGAAAGGAGGAATAAAATGAAAACTGTTCGATTTTTCTGGAATTATTTTAAAGTTTACAAGTTCTCCTTTGTCATTGTGGTTCTGATGGTTGCAGTTGCGACGATTGCCCAAGCCCTCTTTCCAGTTTTTTCAGGTCAAGCAGTGACAGAGCTCGCTAACCTAGTTCTGGCTTATCAAAATGGAACTTCCGAACTAGCCTGGCAGAGTTTGTCAGCTCTGATGCTGAATCTAGCTCTAGTTGTCCTCGCCTTAGTGGTATCCAGTTTGATTTACATGACCTTGATGACCCGTGTGATTGCTGAGTCAACAAATGAGATGCGTAAGGGCCTCTTTGGCAAACTCTCTCGTTTGACGGTTTCTTTCTTTGACCGCCATCAGGATGGCGATATCCTTTCTCGCTTCACGAGTGACTTGGACAACATCCTTCAAGCCTTCAATGAAAGCCTAGTTCAGGTTATGAGCAATATTGCTCTTTACATCGGTTTGATTTTTGTCATGTTTTCAAGAAATGTGACGCTCGCCCTGATAACAGTAGCCAGTACTCCAGTAGCCTTTCTCATGTTGGTTTTCATCGTGAAAATGGCCCGCAAGTACACTAATCTCCAGCAAAAAGAGGTAGGGAAACTCAACGCCTACATGGACGAAAGTATTTCAGGGCAGAAAGCTGTTATCGTACAAGGAATTCAAGACGACATCGTAGCAGGCTTTGTGGAGCAAAATGAGCGCGTGCGCAAGGCAACCTTTAAAGGGAGAATGTTCTCAGGCATCCTCTTTCCTGTTATGAATGGGATGAGCTTGGTCAATACGGCCATCGTCATTTTTGCAGGTTCGGCTGTCTTGCTGAACGATCCAAGTATCGAAACAACGACAGCCCTAGGTTTGATTGTCATGTTTACCCAATTTTCTCAGCAGTACTACCAGCCGATTATCCAGGTGGCTGCGAGTTGGGGGAGCCTCCAGTTGGCCTTTACTGGGGCAGATCGTATCCAAGAAATGTTCGATGCAGAAGAAGAGATTCGTCCGCAAAATGCGCCTGCCTTTACGGAATTGCGAGAAGGCGTTGAAATCAGTCACATTGATTTCTCTTATGTGCCAGACAAGCCGATTTTAAAAGATGTTAGCATTTCAGCTCCTAAGGGGCAGATGATAGCAGTTGTCGGTCCGACTGGCTCAGGGAAAACGACCATCATGAACCTCATCAATCGTTTCTACGATGTGGATGCAGGCAGCATTTGCTTTGATGGCAAAGACATCCGTGACTACGACTTGGACAGCCTGCGGAGCAAGGTCGGGATTGTCTTGCAGGATTCGGTCTTGTTTAGTGGAACGATCCGAGACAATATCCGCTTTGGTGTGCCAGATGCCAGTCAGGAAATGGTCGAAGCAGCTGCCAAGGCAACTCATATTCATGACTATATCGAAAGCTTGCCTGACAAGTATGATACCCTTATTGATGATGAGCAAAATATCTTCTCGACTGGGCAGAAACAATTGATTTCCATCGCTCGGACATTGATGACAGATCCTCAAGTCCTAATCTTAGATGAAGCGACTTCCAATGTCGATACCGTAACAGAAAGCAAGATTCAACATGCTATGGAAGCAGTAGTAGCAGGTCGAACCAGTTTTGTCATTGCCCATCGTTTGAAGACCATCCTCAATGCCGATCAGATTATTGTCCTTAAGGATGGTGAGGTTATCGAACAAGGAAATCATCACGAATTACTCAAGCTTGGAGGCTTTTACTCCGAACTGTACCATAATCAATTTGTCTTTGAATAAGCAAAAAAGTTGTCCTAATTTTGGGCAACTTTTTCTGATAAAAAAATTTTATCACGGACTTAAAAAATACATATTAGACAGGAGTGGGTAAGGGTGATAAGATAAGATTATCAATGGAGAACGAAAGGAAGTCAGTAATGGTAAGAACAGTTGTTGGAGTAGCGGCAAACCTATGTCCTGTAGACGCAGAAGGAAAAAACATCCACTCATCTGTATCCTGTAAATTTGCTGAAAGTATTCGTCAGGTTGGCGGACTTCCTTTGGTCATTCCGGTTGGTGATGAGACACTTGTCCATGACTATGTAGAAATGATTGATAAGCTCATCTTGACTGGGGGACAAAATGTTCATCCTCAGTTTTATGGTGAGGAAAAAACAATTGATAGCGACGACTATAACCTAGCTCGCGACGAGTTTGAGCTAGCTCTTCTACAAGAAGCCTTGCGTCAGAACAAACCAATCTTAGCCATTTGCCGTGGCGTTCAGCTTGTCAACGTTGCTTTTGGTGGGACACTCAATCAGGATATTGAAGGTCATTGGCAAGGTCTACCTTTTGGGACTTCACATTCTATTGAGACAGTGGATGGCAGTGTAGTGTCTAAATTATTTGGTAAAGAAAGTCAGGTTAACTCAGTACATCGTCAGAGTATTAAAGACTTGGCACCCAATTTCCGCGTGACGGCTGTGGATCCACGTGATCAAACTGTTGAAGCAATCGAATCTATTGATGAGCACCGTATTATTGGTCTCCAGTGGCATCCAGAATTTTTGGTCAATGAAGAAGATGGCAACTTAGAATTATTTGAGTATTTATTGAATGAATTATAACGACTGGAAACCTAGTCGTTTTTTTGTCTTATTTCGTTCAAATTTTAATATTGTAACATTTTTTACGCAAATGTTTAAATTATGATAAAATTTGGAAAAATTCAGTATAAAAACTTGAAAAAATCTAAGGTAAGGGTTATGATAGAAGAGAAGAAATTTTGGAGGAATATTATGTCACATATTAAATTTGATTATTCAAAAGTATTAGATAAATTTGTTGCACCACATGAACTAGATTATATGCAGCCTCAAGTGACTGCAGCAGATTCTGCTCTGCGAAATGGTACAGGTCCTGGGGCAGAAATGACTGGCTGGTTGAACTTACCTGAAGAATATGACAAAGATGAATTTGCTCGTATTCAAAAGGCTGCTGCTAAAATCCAATCTGATAGTGAGGTATTGATCGTAATCGGTATTGGTGGTTCCTATTTAGGAGCTCGTGCAGCTATTGATTTCTTGAATAATTCATTTGTAAACTTGCAAAGAAAGGAAGAACGCAAGGCACCTCAGATCCTCTATGCTGGAAACTCTATCTCTTCAAGCTATTTGGCTGATTTGGTAGACTATGTATCAGACAAAGATTTCTCAGTAAACGTGATTTCTAAATCAGGTACAACAACTGAACCGGCTATTGCTTTCCGTGTCTTCAAAGAACTCTTGGTTAAGAAGTACGGTCAAGAAGAAGCTAACCAACGTATCTACGCAACTACAGACCGCGCTAAAGGTGCAGTTAAGGTTGAAGCAGATGCTAATGGCTGGGATACTTTTGTAGTGCCTGATAGTGTAGGTGGTCGTTTTACAGTATTGACAGCAGTGGGGCTCTTGCCAATCGCAGCTGCAGGAGCTGATATCAGCAAGTTAATGGAAGGAGCAAATGCTGCTCGCAAGGCTTATGCTTCTGATAAGTTGGCTGAAAATGAAGCATATCAATATGCAGTTGTACGCAATATCTTGTACCGTAAAGGTTATCTGACAGAAGTTCTAGCTAACTATGAACCATCTCTGCAATACTTCTCTGAGTGGTGGAAGCAACTGGCTGGTGAGTCAGAAGGGAAAGACCAAAAAGGGATTTATCCAACTTCAGCTAACTTCTCAACAGACTTGCACTCTCTGGGACAATTTATCCAGGAAGGTACCCGTATCCTCTTTGAAACAGTTATCCGTGTAGATAAACCTCGCAAAAATGTGCTGATTCCTGAATTGGCAGAAGACTTGGACGGTCTTGGCTACTTGCAAGGAAAAGATGTTGACTTTGTCAATAAAAAAGCTACAGATGGAGTGCTGTTAGCACACACTGATGGTGGAGTTCCAAATATGTTTGTGACACTGCCTGAGCAAGATGAGTTCACTTTGGGCTACACTATTTACTTCTTTGAGTTGGCTATTGCTCTTTCTGGCTACCTGAATGGTATCAATCCATTTGACCAGCCTGGAGTTGAAGCTTATAAGAAAAACATGTTTGCTCTTCTTGGGAAACCAGGCTTTGAAGAGCTGGGTGCTGAGTTGAATGCACGCCTTTGATTCTCATATGCTTTGAGTTCATTTAGAATATAAAAAGATCCACAAGTTCATTTCTTGTGGATTTTTAGTACAAGCCTCTTAATTAGTTTATTATTTTTTTTAAAAGTGTAAAAAAGAGTGTCTTAATTCTTTTATGAAAGCGCTGTATAATTGCCTTGTAAATAAAATTTGAGAGGTATCAAAATGAATGATTGGTTAAACATAAAAGGCAAAACAGTTCTTGTGACTGGCGCGTCATCTGGGATCGGTAAGGCAATCGTTGAAGAATTGCTGGAATTAGGAGTCAATGTAGCGAATTTTGATCTTAGCGACAACGATTTGCGTCACCCGAATCTATTATTTGTAAAAGTTGATGTAACTTCTCGCTCTGAAGTAGAAGAGGGTGTTGCCAAAATAGTTGAAAGATTTGGCAATATTGATGCGGTAGTCAATAATGCAGGGATTAATGTTCCCAGATTATTAATTGATGCAGAAAATCCTAAAGGTCCTTACGAGTTAGACGATGAAACGTTTGAAAAAGTAACAATGATTAATCAAAAAGGTTTGTATTTGGTTAGTCAGGCAGTAGGACGTATTTTAGTGAAAAATAGAAAAGGTGTAATTGTGAACATGGCTTCAGAAGCAGGTTTGGAAGGTTCTGAAGGACAAAGTGCCTATGCTGCAACAAAAGCAGCAGTCTATAGTTACACTCGTTCATGGGCGAAAGAGCTGGGTAAGCATGGTGTACGTGTGGTTGGAATTGCTCCAGGAATTATGGAAGCTACGGGGCTTCGAACTCTTTCTTATGAGGAAGCTCTTGCTTATACCCGTGGAAAGACGGTAGAAGATATTCGAGCTGGTTATGCTTCAACTTCAACAACTCCTTTGGGACGAAGTGGTAAACTACGGGAAGTAGCTGATCTTGTAGCATTCTATATTTCAGATCGTTCTAGCTATATAACTGGAGTCACTACAAATATTGCTGGAGGGAAAACTCGCGGTTAAAAAAATGAAGGTGAGGAAGAGAGTTGACCTTAGTAAATCGATGGTATAACATTTTAGAAAAAATGGTCTCACAGCCAACTTATTCCTTGGTAGATATGCGCTCAGAACTGGATATTAGCTTGCAAACCTTGCAAAAGAGTATCCAACAATTAAATGATGTTTTGGCTCCTAATATCCAGATTATCGCACAAGATGATCAGTTAATGTTAGAAGTGTATGACTATACAGAGTTGGAAAGGATTTTATCTGGTAGTTTAAAACAGGAGAGTGACTTCAATTCTTCCAGTAAAAGAATTGCCTATTTGCTAAAACGTTTAATTGAGTCAACCTCCCCTCTTCTTATTGACGACTTGGCTGAGGAAGTAGGTGTTAGTAGAAGTACCCTTAATAAGGATTTAAAACAAGTAAAATCTTTGGCAGAGAGTTACTCTATCACTATTTCAGGAAAGCCCAACCGTGGGCTGGAGGTCTTGGGGAGCGAGCTGAATTTGCGCTTGCTCTATATTCACCAAGTGGCTCCTTACTTTGAAGGAAGGACACTCACTGAGGCAACATCTTCTTTTCTGGAGACGCTAGTCCAGGACTATAAAATCCCTAAAGAAACACAGGAACTCCTTCGAAAGACCATTTCAATTATGGTGGAGCGTATTCATACATCTAGAGTGTTGAATTGTCCTATTCCTTACTATAGGAATGATTTAACAGAGACACCTTTAGCTGAGAAATTAATCTATCATATTGAGATGACTTATAAGATTTCTCTCAGTCAGTTTGAGATAGACTTTTTGTGTTTTCCGTTTAATGTCCGTTTTATTGACACTTTAAGCAAGACATCTTATCAATCTGAACAGCTTGCAAATATTTTTCAAGGGATTGTCAAGAAAGTCAAAGAAACAATGTTGGTTCACTTTGATGATGAAGAATTATTTGAAGAAATCAAATCTCATCTAGGCCCCTTAATCAATCGACTGATTTTCCATGTGCAAGCTAATGATATATTTCATGGCGAGGTTCAAACTCAATATCCTTTTGCTTTTGAAATGGCAAAAATAGCTGGAGAAGAACTATCTGCAATTTTTGGTTCTGAAATGGAATTATCTGAAATCGGATATCTGGCTTTGTATTTTGAAATGATTTTAAGAAAGCAAAATTCTGCTGTTAAGGGTTATCGCAAGCAGATAGCTGTAGTTTGCACAACAGGAAGAGGAACTGCTGCGATGATTATTCAGCAACTCAGACGAGTCCTTGGAAATGATGTAGACATTACTCAGTATTCTGAAGAGGATTTTAATGTGGATTTAAATCAGGACTATTTCGCGATTTTTACGACAGTTCCTCTAAAATATAAAGATTCTAAATCTCCAGTCATTCAAGTTAATCATCTTTTTGATGATCAATGGCTGCAGGAAGAATGGCAGAGGGCCAATGCTTTTCATCAAAAAAATCTAGAAACAGTCAGCTTACGTTTTCTTCGGTTGAGCCCCCAAAAAACCTATCAGCAATACTTGCTAAATATGATTTCAGAGTTAGAGAAACTTCAGATGATTGATGAAGGTTTTAGAAATCGGATAATTGATAGGGAGAAAAAGCAATCAACCATTTTTGGTGGAGGAATTGCCTTCCCCCATACAATTAACCAGGGTTATGCAAAGACTATTTTAATGTTTGGAAAACTAGAAGAGCCTTATCAAAAAGGAGATGAATGGATTGAATTTATCTTTCTAGTCGCCATACCCTCAGAAATTGAAAGAAAAATGGAAAGTGAATTGCTGGAATTGTATGACGACATTTTTCGAATTGCAGGAGAGCCTTCTCTAAAAGAAGCATTGAGGGCTGTAGAAACAGAGACAGAGTTTCTATCATTTTCTAAGAGCAAAGGAGTATTTTAATGAATTCGCTAATAATTTTCGCTGTATTTGTCATGGCAGCTTATATATTTCAAATGTTCCTCGGCTGGCAGCAACTCAAAGACTTCAATAAGACCTATACGATGCTCCGAAAACTGGGGCGCGTAGCGATTGGCAGAAAGTCCGGAAGAATAAAATCCGGTACGATTGTCATGTTCGCGGTTGATGAAAACGGTCGGGTTCTTAAAGCTAGCAAAATGCAAGGAGTCACAATCTTAGCGCGTTTTCAAAATATGGACGATTATGTTGGAGAAGACATCCATTATTTTGACAAGTATAATCCTCTTGTGAGAAAAGAAAATAAGTTGATGCAATCAGCCATAGAAGATGCTAGAAAAGTCTATCTTTGGCATGAGGCAGGTATTGAGAAAGAGACAAGTTCATCTGATTCTTTTCTGGGATTCGGCTTTTATGCGAATTACTTACAATTATCTATTAAACAGTTATTTAAAAAAAATAAGAAAAGGAGTTCCTTATGAATCACATTACAAAATTTGCAGAGAGTTTTATGAAACTCTTCCAATTAGGTGGAGAAACCTTTATTAGCTGGATGACAAATATTGTACCTCTTGTCTTGATGCTATTGATTGCAATGAATACCCTTATCGCTTTCTTGGGAGAAGAGAAGGTCAATTCCTTGGCTAAGATTTCTGCCAAAAATCCTGTTAGCCGGTATATGATTTTACCTTTCATTTCAGCTTTTATGCTGGGAAATCCGATGGCAATCAGTATGGGACGTTTCTTACCAGAATATTATAAACCTAGTTTTGTAGCAGCTCAGATGCAGTTTTGCCATACTTCAAATGGTGTATTTCCACATATCAATCCTGGGGAATTATTTGTATGGATGGGAATTGCGACAGGAATTCAAACTTTAGGTTTAAGTCAAATGGACTTAGCCATTCGTTACATGCTTGTTGGGCTTGTCATGAACTTTGTAGGTGGTTGGGTAACCGATTTTACAACTGCTTATGTAGCAAAACAGCAAGGTGTTACCTTGAGTAAAACATTTGATTTATAGAAAGAGTGAAATTATGTCATATAAGAGTATAAAAGTTGTTAAAGGAAATGGCGGTTTCGGAGGACCTTTGGTCATTACACCTAGTGAAGCTAAGCATAAATTCATCTATATTACTGGCGGCGGAGAAAAGCCAGATATTGTAGATAAAATTGCTGATTTGACCGGTATGGAAGCTGTTAATGGGTTTAAAACTTCTATCCCAGATGAGGAAATTGCTTTAGCAATCGTGGATTGTGGCGGTACTCTTCGCTGTGGTATTTATCCTAAAAAGGGAATCCCTACAATAAATATTGTTGCTACAGGGAAAAGTGGGCCTCTAGCTCAATATATAACCGAGGAAATCTATGTGTCAGCAGTTGGCCTTAATCAAATTTCTGCTGCTAATGAAGACGAAAAAGCGACAACTGTGGTAACTGAAAAGCCAACTTACGATACTAGTAAAAAAATTACAGAGCAAAAAGCTGAAACAAGTATTGTAGCACGAATTGGGATGGGGGCTGGTAAGGTCGTTGCAACTTTCAACCAGGCTGCTCGTGAAGCCATCCAAACAATGCTCAATACAATAATTCCTTTCATGGCCTTTGTTTCCTTGCTGATTGGGGTTATTCAAGGATCTGGTGTTGGAAATTGGCTGGCAAAATTAATGGTTCCCCTAGCGGGGAACATCTGGGGACTCGTTTTAATTGGCTTTATCTGTTCCTTACCATTCCTATCTCCTTTGTTAGGTCCCGGAGCTGTTATTAGTCAGATTATTGGAACTTTAATTGGAGTCGAAATCGGAAAAGGGACTATTCCGCCCCAAATGGCTCTGCCAGCTTTATTTGCTATCAACACTCAAAACGGTTGTGATTTCATTCCTGTAGCACTCGGCCTATCTGAAGCCAAGGCTGAAACAGTTGAGGTTGGTGTCCCTTCGGTACTTTATTCACGCTTTCTCAATGGTGTTCCGCGGGTGCTAGTTGCTTGGATAGCTAGTATTGGTCTTTATCAGTAGACCTTTGATAGATGCCTGAAAACAGAGAACTATTATGTTAAACTTATCTATAAGCCTAAGTTTATGACAAATTAGAGAAAGTATGAATAGAAATCAGATGAAGAAAATTTTTGAAACTAAAGTAATTCAAGTAGGGTCTGAAGCTCAGAATATGATTCAAGATGCCAATATGCTCATTTTATTTGGAGAAGAAGCACCAGAAGATTTATCAGAGTATTGTTTTAAGATTGATAACAAAAATCTGCTAGGTTCAATACTAGAAGGTGGCAAGCTGGTGGTAGATAATCAGGAATATTCGATTAGTTCCGTAGGAAATGTAGTAGAAAAAAATTTAACTGGACTGGGACATATCACGATTTCTTTTGATGGTTCAAAAGAGGGGAGCCTTCCTGGTACACTCCATGTTGTAGCAGATCAAGCGGTAGTAATTGATAAAGATTCTACCATTCAGATTTTTGAAACTGCTTAACCATAATAAAATTTCAAATCAAGCAATTTAGAAAAATAAAAGTCTAAAAAATTGATTCAGAGCCTGGACCAAAAGTCCAGGCTTCTGGGTCTAAATTAGAAAAAATAGATGACGCAGTGGTTGATTGGCAAGTCAATCAAACTAGCCAGTCAGTGCAAGGGAATTTCCAGCAGATGCATCCACAAGGGGTGCCTGAACAGAAGGAAAAGACCAAAAAGGGATTTACCCAACTTCAGCTAATTTCTCAACAGACCTACACTCATTGGGTCAATTTATCCAAGAAGGAACTCGTATCATGTTTGAAACAGTTGTCCGTGTTGACAAACCACGTAAGAACGTGATTATCCCTACTTTGGAAGAAGATCTTGATGGACTTGGTTACCTTCAGGGAAAAGACGTTGACTTCGTTAACAAAAAAGCAACTGACGGTGTTCTTCTTGCCCACACTGACGGT
This sequence comes from Streptococcus mitis, assembly GCF_003943905.1. GTDB lineage: Bacteria > Bacillota > Bacilli > Lactobacillales > Streptococcaceae > Streptococcus > Streptococcus mitis_BC. The sequence continues at coordinate 2,570 of NZ_RJNS01000005.1, read as the reverse complement.
GACGTACCAAACATGTACGTAACTCTTCCTGAGCAAGATGCCTTCACTCTTGGATACACTATCTACTTCTTCGAATTGGCTATCGCCCTTTCAGGTTACTTGAATGCCATCAACCCATTTGACCAACCAGGTGTTGAAGCTTACAAACGCAACATGTTTGCCCTTCTTGGAAAACCAGGATTTGAAGAATTGAGCAAAGAGCTTAACGCACGTCTATAATAAAAGAAAAGAGTGGCTTGTCCACTCTTTTTTACTCTCTTTATTCGTAGACATTGGACTCAGGCGAGACTTGTGATATAATATAGAAAGCAAAAAGGCAGACGCCTAGAGACTTTATAGGAGAAACTATGTCAAAAGATATCCGCGTACGCTACGCACCAAGTCCAACAGGACTACTACACATCGGAAATGCCCGTACAGCATTGTTTAACTACCTTTACGCACGCCATCATGGTGGAACTTTTATCATTCGTATCGAAGATACTGACCGTAAACGCCATGTCGAAGATGGGGAACGTTCACAGCTTGAAAATCTTCGCTGGTTGGGGATTGACTGGGATGAAAGTCCAGAAACTCATGAAAACTATCGCCAATCAGAGCGTTTGGAACTCTATCAAAAATACATCGACCAATTGCTAGCCGAAGGAAAAGCCTACAAATCTTACGTTACAGAAGAAGAGTTGGCAGCTGAGCGCGAACGCCAAGAAGCAGCTGGCGAAACACCACGTTACATCAATGAATATCTTGGCATGAGCGAAGAAGAAAAAGCAGCTTACGTCGCAGAACGTGAAGCAGCTGGTATCATCCCAACTGTTCGTTTGGCTGTTAACGAGTCTGGTATCTACAAATGGCATGATATGGTCAAAGGTGATATCGAGTTTGAAGGTGGCAACATCGGTGGTGACTGGGTTATCCAAAAGAAAGATGGTTACCCAACATACAATTTTGCCGTTGTGATCGATGACCACGATATGCAAATCTCTCACGTTATCCGCGGTGATGACCATATTGCTAATACTCCAAAACAACTCATGGTCTATGAAGCGCTTGGTTGGGAAGCACCAGAGTTTGGTCACATGACTTTGATCATCAACTCTGAAACGGGTAAAAAATTGTCTAAACGTGACACCAATACCCTTCAGTTTATAGAAGACTACCGTAAAAAAGGCTATTTGCCAGAAGCAGTCTTTAACTTTATCGCCCTTCTTGGTTGGAATCCAGGTGGCGAAGATGAAATTTTCTCTCGTGAGGAATTGATTAAACTCTTTGATGAAAATCGTCTCAGCAAGTCACCAGCTGCATTTGATCAGAAGAAACTAGACTGGATGAGCAACGACTACATCAAGAGAGCCGATCTAGCTACTATCTTTGAAATGGCTAAACCTTACTTAGAAGAAGCAGGGCGTTTGACTGACAAGTCTGAAAAAATGGTGGAACTCTACAAACCACAAATGAAATCAGTAGACGAGATTGTTCCACTGACAGATCTTTTCTTTGCAGATTTCCCAGAGCTGACAGATGCTGAGCGCGAGGTCATGGCAGGAGAAACCGTTCCTGTTGTTCTAGAAGCCTTCAAAGCGAAACTAGAAGCAATGACAGATGAGGAATTTGTGGCAGAAAACATCTTCCCACAAATCAAAGCAGTCCAAAAAGAAACAGGTATTAAAGGGAAAAATCTCTTCATGCCTATTCGAATTGCTGTATCAGGTGAAATGCATGGACCAGAATTGCCAGACACTATTTTCTTGCTCGGACGTGAAAAGTCAATTCAGCATATCGAAAACATGCTCAAAGAGATTTCTAAATAAGAAGGACTGCCAATGGATATCTGGGAAAAGATGTATGAAGAAGCACGAACCTTATACAATCCCCACGAAGTTTCTGACTTTGTCTATGCTAACCATGTCGTTGCTGCGGTAGAAGCAGAAGATGGTCAAATATTCACAGGATTTTGTATAGAGGGCACTTGTGGCGTTTTTCATCTCTGTGCAGAACGAACAGCTCTCTTCAATATGTACCAATTTTCAGGACAAACTAAGGTTAAGAAAATCCTCGCCTTTCGAGATAAGCCACCCTATGGCGAAGGATCAGGTATGCCCTGTGGCGCATGCAGAGAATTCCTCTTAGAACTGAATGCTGAAAATAAAGATGCGGAGTTCATGATGGATTACGAAACAAGAAAAACAATCAAAGTTGCCGAGTTGATCCCATATTGGTGGGGAGAGGAACGTGCGACTAATTGGCAAGTCAAATAGAGAGTCAGTTAAACTGGCTCTTTTCTATTATCTGCGAAGCATTTGTTGTATAGGATGAAAAAAAGTTCTTGACAAAGGTAAAAAAGTAGGTATAATAGAAAGAGTTGAAAAACTCAAGGTCCGTTGGTCAAGGGGTTAAGACACCGCCTTTTCACGGCGGTAACACGGGTTCGAATCCCGTACGGACTATGTGTGTATCGCAGGGACGAAAAAAGTAAAAAAAGTTTCAAAAAAGTGTTGACATAGGTCAACAGCTGTGATATACTAATATAGTTGTCGCTTGAGAGAGATTGAGTGACAAAGACCTTTGAAAAC